>VGGM01000080.1 GCA_016868515.1 Bacteroidota bacterium
TCACCGATGCCGCAGTTGCAACAACTATTGGCAGGGGAATAGCAGTAGCCTACCAGTTTTATATTCTATTCAAAGGTAACAAAAGGGTTAAACTGGCAGCTAGACACCTTGTGGTTGACTTTAAAACCATGGGTAAGCTAATATCACTCTCCCTCGGAGGTATCGGGCAAAACCTTATAGCAACAACCAGCTGGATAGGCCTGGTGCGTATAATTTCGGTTTTCGGCAGCGAAGTGGTGGCAGGTTACACCATCGCCATCAGGATTATTCTTTTTGTCCTTCTTCCATCCTGGGGAGTGAGCAATGCGGCATCAACACTGGTGGGACAGAACCTCGGCGCCGGAAAGCCCGAAAGAGCCGAGACTGCAGTCTGGTTCACCGGAAAGCTGAATATTATTCTTCTGGGACTTATAGGCCTCATTCTGATTGCATTCCCGGAGTTTTTTATTAAACTTTTTATTGCGGAACCGGAGGTTATTGCACACGGAGCCAGCGGTTTGAGAATTATCAGCTACGGATTCGCCGCATATGGCTTCGGTATGGTACTGGTCAACTCATTCAACGGCTCGGGCGATACAATTACTCCTGTTAAGATCAATTTTGTGGTATTCTGGCTTATTGAAATACCCCTGGCGTGGTTTCTGGCTATTGCACTCGGTTTAAAACAAACAGGTGTTTTTGTTGCCATCGTGATTGCCGAATCATTACTGACCATCATAGCATGGTTGGCATTCAGGCGCGGAAAATGGAAGCAGAATGTGGTCTAAGAAGTGAAACAGGTTATTTCACGAAAAAAAGAGCCACACCGGCAACACTCACAACGGCACCGGCAACCTCCCATAGAGTAACCTTCTGGCGAAACAGAATCACGGCAGGTGGTATTATAAGTACGGGTACTATGGCCATTATGGTTGATGCAATACCGGCAGCTGTATACTTGATTGAAATAAGTGAAAATGAGACCCCCAGGAATGGTCCGAAAAACGACCCTATAGATATTGCCCTTACCCCGGAACGGTTGGAGAGAGCTGAAAAAACACCACTCCACCTTCTAAGAACCGTAACGATAATCAGAAACCCTGCCAGTCCGGCAACAAGGCGAACCTGTGTTGCTGCAAACGGATCGGAATTACCCATACCAAGCTTACTCAGAACGAGGCCCAGGGCCTGACCAAGTGCACCGAAAAATGCAAACAGGATCCCCTTCGGTGAAAGCTTAAGAGTGAACTTTTCACTGCCATTGCTCCGGTTGAAAATTGCCATGGCAATACCCGAGAATGTCAGACACATTCCGATGTAGTTAAGTATTGACAGCTTCTCTTTAAGAATAAACCAGCTGAAGAATGCAGTAATGGGCGGTACCAGTGTCATTATGAGCATGGAAAACCTCGAACCGATAAGTGTGTAGGAGTGAAAAAGAAAGTAATCGCCAAAAACAAACCCTATCAAGCCCGATAAAACCAGCCATAGCCAGTTATACCCGCTAACCTCAAAAGGGAAAAACGACCCCCGGGCTATAATGTTGAATAATGTAAGCAATGACAATCCGATGAATAATCTGATAACATTCACCGACATCGACCCTACTTTCAGACTTGCCGATTCGAAGGCCAGGGCTGTTACGGTCCAGAAAACCGCAGTGGCAAGGGCAGCAAGCTCACCAGTATAACTGTTTATGAATTCCATTTGAAATCCCTTTTTGGCTGTAAAAAACGGTGCAAATGTAACCATTTTTAAAGCGGTGAACGTACCTGAAAATATTTATACCCATGTACTGAAAAACAAGAACTCTCTTTTATAACTTGCATAAACTTTTTAAACCATTCAACCTATGACCGGTCTCTTCTCTGTATTCATCAGCATCTGCCTGCTGTGCATTTTCCTTCTTGCAGGAAAAATCCTCAGAGTCAAAATCAGGCTTTTTCAGAATATCTACCTCCCTTCCTCTATTATCGGAGGGTTCATTGGCCTTCTGTGCGGGCCGTTTATTCTCGATATACTTCCTGAAACCGTAACTACAACATGGCAACAGATCCCTGGTATTTTAATAAATGTTGTCTTCGCCACTCTCTTCCTTGGAGTAGCAATCCCCGGGGTGAGGAAGCTCTGGTCACAGGGAGGGAGCCAGTTATGCTTCGGAATGGTTATAGGTTCCGGTCAATACTTCGTGGGGCTCCTGCTAACCGTACTTATTCTCACCCCCCTTTTTAATGTCCCCCATATCTTCGGTACAGTACTCGAAATCGGTTTCGCCGGAGGACACGGTACAGCTGCCGGCATGGAGGAGGTCTTTCTAAACCTCGGATACCCCGCCGGATCTGCTCTGGGTTATATGTCGGCCACTGTGGGCATCATCGTTGCGGTTGTCGGTGGAATTTTCTATATCAATATAGCAATCCGTAAGGGGTATTGCAGAAACATCGACGCCTCAAAAGGTATTCCTGAGTTTAAGAAGAGCGGTCTGATTAAGAATGAAAGCGACAGACACCCGATAGCAACAGCCACCGTTGCCAGCGAGTCAATCGAACCACTTGCATTCCATCTTGCCATTACAGCCGTGGCAATTCTTATTGGCTGGGCAATGCTGGCAGGAGTGAAGAACATCCACCCGGTGCTGGAGGGCTTTCCGCTGTTCCCTCTTGCAATGATAGGTGGTATGATTGTCCAGGTCATCTCAAAACCATTGAAAGTTGACAGGTATTATGATAAACGAAGCTTTGACAGGATACTCGGTGTCTCCCTCGATCTTCTTGTGGTTGCAGCAATCTCCTCCCTTAAACTGGACCTTTTCATAGCAAACTTCTGGCCATTTATGATGCTTATGGCAGCCGGTATTGCATGGGTTTTTTTCTGCCTTATATGGCTTGCTCCCAGAATGTTGCCGGTTAACTGGTTTGAAAGAGGTATTACAGAATATGGAATGCAGACAGGTGTTACAGCTATTGGACTACTCTTACTGCGGCTTGTCGACCCTGAATATAAGACCGATACCGCTCAGGCATTTGGTTTCAAGCAAATGCTCTATGAACCATTCTTCGGCGGTGGATTCATAACCGCTACAGCGCCGTTTATTGTAATTGGATTGGGTATCTGGTATTCAATAATCTTTGCAGCCCTCATCATGACAGGGTTCTTTGCCCTTTCGTGGTTTAACGGATGGGTGAATATTAATCCCCACCGGACTGCCAACAGGTAATTTTTAAGAATTTTGAAGTCTATGCCAAAAATTTGTTGCATATTTATATGCCCGGATAAAACCTGAGCAGAAACGCTTTAAACTAATGGCTACCAATAATATTGACAGGATTCTTGTTCCGATTGCACTTACCCGTGAGGGGGAAATTGCCATTGAACAAGCCGTTAAATTCCACGAGGTATTCGGTTCAAGGCTGGTTGTGATGAACGTGATACCCAAAGCCAGGGAAAAAACAGGACTACTGGTGAGGGAGACCCCTGCTCAGGTACTTGAAAAGGCGCTTGGCAGGCTTGAAGAATTCATTTCAAACTTCTTTGGTGGTACACTGCCTGAGTATATTAACCCTCAGGTCAGGTGCGGATCGCTTATTCCATCAATAATTGACGCTTCAAAGGAATACTCTTCACAACTGATAATAATTAAGAAGAGTAAAAGGATAATCGGAAGATTTGCAGCTTTCAGGAAACACAATGCCGATAAACTCGTTGGCCAGTCATTCTGTCCGGTACTGACAATAAGTGAAAACTTCACTCATGAGGGTATCAGGGAGATTGTAATGCCTGTCGACATCACCAAAAAAAGCGATGATAAGGTTAAATGGGCAATATTCCTGGCTAACAAATTCAGGGCCAGGGTAACAATCGTGTCGGTACTGAATATAAATATAGAGGCCCGGACAAGTCTTGCCTACAGGAAAGCAATAGCAATGGAGGACCAGCTTATTGCCGAAAATATCGAATGTGAGGTGAAGCTTATTACCGAAACATCCGGATCGCACTGGGAAATATTCCTGCGGCAGGTTGAAAAGATCAACCCCGACCTGATTGTTATTATGACTCATGAAGAGACTATACTCTTCGGTGACTATATCGGACATTTTGCCCGCGAGATAATTCACCGGGCCGAACAGCCTGTCTTCAATGTCGTTCCGAGGGTGGGAACCCTTTTCAATGTCTTTGACGAAGAGTACGATGATGGAGAAGTTGGCGAAAAAAGTATCAGCAACGTTTAATTCTTAACAATACAACATATGCAGAATAAACTACAGGAACTTACCGATAAAATCTACCGGGAAGGAGTTTCAAAGGCAAATGAAGAAGCCGAAAAAATCATCGGTGATGCACGCAAAGAGGCTAAAAAGATTTTGGATGAGGCTGAAAGGAAGGCTTCTGCAATAATTGACGGGGCCGGAAAAAAAGCTGAAGAGATGATTAAAAACGGTAACTCGGAACTGAAGATATCTTTCCGTCATGCCGTAAATACTCTTAAACAGGACCTTGAGAAGACTATTTCAGGGAAAATTGTTGCCGAAAAGGTAACTGCTGCATTTAACGATGAAACATTTGTTGCCGGCCTGATAAAAACCATTTACCAGAACTGGAAACCGGAAACAGCCGGTGCCCCGATGGAAGTACTTCTGCCCGCCGGAAAAGCAGAGGATATCGAAAAGAAGCTCAGGACTGAAATAGGCGCCGTGCTTGGAAAAGGACTGATTATTAAACCCGTAAATTCTGTTAAGTCGGGATTTGAAATAGTACCCGCTGAGGGCGGATTCAAAATCAGTGCGACCGGCAGCGATATTGAGGCCTATCTGAAAGAATTCATCCGGCCAAAACTGGTGGAAATACTGTTCGTAGAGAAATGAGGCTATGTTTGAGCGATTATATCACTGTTATGTAGCCGGTCTTTACGATCTTGCCCTCGACGATGGCAAGAATCTGCTTTCCATGGATGAGTTCAGAGAGGCGTTGAAGGAGATTCTTCATCCCGATGACTATATGCTGGCCAGAATACTCTTCCTCCCTGTCGACAATAAGAACCTTATCAGATACCTGGCCGGTAAGCCGGCAGAACATGCCCCCCTTGGAAATTACCCGCCTGAAAGTTTTGATGAACAGGTTCTGATACTTGATTCAATCATCAGGGTCGATGACATTCTGCCTTCTTATATGGTGGAGGTCATAAAACAATGGATCGCATCGGAGAAGAGTATCGATCTGATTAAGGCCGAAAAGAGACTCACCGAGGGTTATTTTAACCTTATATCTGATTGCGGCAGCAACTTCCTTAAAAAATGGTCGGAATTTGAAATAAACCTGACCAATATTCTTACCCTTAAGAATTCAATGGATCTGGGTATCGATGCAGCTGAACAGATCGTTGGCAATAATGCCCTGGCCGAAGAACTGAGGATTATATCGAGAAGAAAAGCAGACTTCAGGGTGCCTCCCGAGCCTGACTATGCATCACTGGTATTCAATATTGCAGGCGAGAGCGAGTTCCTTGAAAGAGAATTGAAAATCGACCAGTTAAGATGGAATTATTCCAGCGAACTGGTATTCTTTGAATATTTCACAATCGATTATATACTCGGATACATGGTGAAGCTGAGCATTGCTCTCAGGTGGAAAGCGCTCGATGCAGAAACTGGTGAAGCTATGCTCAGAAAGATCGTTTCAGAACTTAAGAACAGTAACGAATCCCCGCCTGCTTGATGAATAACTCATTGTGACATTATATGATTTAAGCAAATAAAGTAAACAACTATTAATATGCAGACAAAAGGTAAAGTTTATGGCATTATCGCGAACCTTGTGATTGTCAATACCGAAGGACCTGTTGCACAAAATGAGATCTGCTTCATTGACCATGGCGGTACAAAACTGATGGCTGAGGTCATCAAGGTAACCGGCATCCAGGCATTTGTCCAGGTCTTTGAGAGCACCAGGGGATTAAAACTGGGAGCCCCGGTAGAGTTCACGGGAAGTATGCTTGAAGTAACACTGGGTCCGGGGATTCTTTCTAAGAACTACGATGGCCTTCAGAATGATCTCGATAAAATGACCGGAGTTTTTCTCAGGAAAGGTGACTACACATATCCACTCGATGAGGACAAGACATGGAAGTTCGCAGCTACTTCAAAAGTAAATGAGATTGTTTATCCGGGTTCATGGCTCGGTGAAGTGACCGAGAACTGGATGCCTCACAAGATAATGGTGCCATTCAGCTTCAGGGGTTCTTTCAGGGTGAAATGGGTTATATCCGATGGGGAATATAAAGCCACCGAAAAAATAGCCGTACTGACCGATTCTGATGGAAAAGACCATGACGTTACCATGATCCAGAAATGGCCTGTCAAAATTCCCATCAAAGCATACAGAAATAAACCCAGACCTTTCAAAATACTTGAGACCGGTGTCAGGGTTATTGATACGCTGAACCCTATCACCGAAGGTGGCACAGGCTTTATTCCGGGACCTTTCGGCTGCGGTAAAACCGTACTTCAGCACGCAATTTCAAAGCAGGCCGAAGCCGACATGGTCGTAATCGCAGCCTGCGGTGAAAGAGCCAATGAAGTAGTAGAGATATTCACCGAGTTCCCCGAACTGAAGGATGCCAGAACCGGAAGACACCTCATTGAGCGGACAACAATAATTGCCAATACATCGAATATGCCGGTCGCAGCCCGAGAGGCATCGGTTTACACAGCCATGACTATAGCCGAATACTACAGGTCAATGGGCCTCAAAATTCTGCTCCTTGCCGATTCAACCTCACGCTGGGCCCAGGCTCTTCGTGAAATGTCGAACAGAATGGAGGAGCTGCCGGGTCCCGATGCGTTTCCGATGGACCTGCCGGCTATCATCTCAAACTTCTATGCACGGGCAGGTTTTGTTGAACTCGTAAATGGCAAGACCGGTTCAATTACATTTATCGGAACTGTTTCACCCGCCGGAGGAAACCTCAAGGAACCCGTAACCGAATCGACCAAAAAGGCAGCCAGATGCTTCTACGCACTCTCACAACAAAGAGCAGACTCAAAACGGTACCCGGCTATCGATCCTATTGAAAGCTACTCAA
>VGGM01000081.1 GCA_016868515.1 Bacteroidota bacterium
GCGTAATACCTCATAACCCATACCGCATACTGCATTCAGAACAATTTCGCCGGGTAGATGCCTGCATCAACCATATTTTTGATACTCTCAACAACGAACGGTTTGTCTTCGCGATAGGTAACGCCAAACCACTTGCCACCGGTTTTGAGTATCTGAATGGTGATGGTTCCGTCCTTTACATACTTGTCGACCGATGTAGGAATGTCGAGTTCGGCTGTCAGATCATCGATACGGGTCTGAAGGAAACTCGTGAATTCCTTCTCAAGAAGATAATAAACAGAAGGCTTGAACCCCCACAGGTTCATCGATACCACCTCTTCTCCGGTAAACATGAGATCCTTTCCGTCGGCACCAGGGGCAACAGCACCCTGTGGTGTCTTTGATATCTTTCGTGTCTCCACAATCCCCTCAAGAAACCCGGAAGGAGAGACCCTGCAAACGCCCCGGTTTACATGGCCATGGTCAGAAAGGGTGTTGCCCATCCTGTAACCAACGATGGTGTAGTTGTTGTCGTCCTTGTCGTTAACGAGAAACTCACGAAGTATCTTGAACGATTCAACACCGTAGTAGTCATCGGCATTAATAACCCCGAATGGCTCCTTTATCTTATCTTTTGTAACGAGGATTGCATGGCTGGTGCCCCATGGTTTCTGCCGGCCTTCCGGTAATTTATATCCCGACGGCAGATTATCAAGTTCCTGGAATACGTAATCAATTTCTATATGGTTTTTAAGCCGGTCTATGAATGCCTCACGGAATGGCTGTTCAATGTCGCGCCTGATTACGAAGACAATCTTTCCGAAGCCTGCCCTGATTGCATCGTATATCGAATAATCTATTATCGTCTCACCGGACGGTCCGACCTGGTCGAGCTGCTTAAGCCCGCCATACCGGCTTCCCATACCGGCAGCAAGTACCATTAGTGTTGGTTTCATAGCAGAGTTGATTAGTTTTGCACAATAATAGCAAAAAAAAGGCGACCTTTACATTAAATAATCATTATCCAAACCATAAATCATCAACCCAACACCCGAAACCCGAACCGACACCGGCGTCAGCCGGTCGAACTCACCGGAGTAAACCAGCAACCAGAAACCAGAAACCCCAAATCTCAAATCTCAAATCTCAAATCTCAAATCGTTAATCTTAAACCGTTAATCCCCCATGATCCTCGAGGTTTGTGTTGACTCGGTTGAGTCGTCAGTAAATGCGGAGGCGGGCGGTGCCGACAGACTTGAACTATGTGGCGCCCTCGGGATCGGAGGAATTACTCCGGGTGCCGGTACAATAGACTCGGTTACTGCCAATGTCAGTATCCCTGTTTATGTTATGATACGTCCCAGGGGTGGCGATTTTCTGTACAGTGATTACGAGTTCGAGGTAATGCGCCGCGATATTGACTTTGCCCGGGAGGCAGGGGCCACCGGCGTTGTCTTTGGTATACTGCTTCCCGACGGCAGGGTTGACACTGAACGGACGGCATGGCTTACCGGATATGCTTCACCGCTGCCGGTTACTTTTCACAGGGCATTCGATCTGGCTGCCGATCCTTTCCGGGCACTCGAGGATATCATAGCTGCCGGTCCTGCCCGGATTCTCACCTCGGGTCAGCAGAACAGCGCTCTGAGCGGAGCAGGGCTGATAGCAGACCTTATAGAGAAAGCCCGAGGAAGGATAACGGTAATGCCGGGTGCTGGAATAAACCAGACCAATTTTATGGAACTTGTCAGGATAACCGGCGCAACGGAATACCACCTCACAGGCAGGAAGGTGGCTGAGAGTTCAATGCAATTCCGCCGCCGGGGTATTGCCCTCGGACACCCGGCTCTTGCTGACGATGATTACCTGCTGCGGTATGCCGATTCAGAGACTATTGCCGCCATAAAGCGTACAATGAAGTAATCCCAGACCCGCAACCCCTCACCACCTGAACTCCGCGCTGAATTCAGCCACATTGTTGCGGTTGTCGGTAACCCTCAGCAAGAGCGTATGCATCTTGCCCTTTTCGGTCCGCTTCGGGTCAAAGCGGTGCACGATAACAGAGTTCTTAGGGTCATACTCAAACAGCGCCCATTTTTCATCAATAAAGGCCTCGTAGCTCTTTATCCCCGAAAAGTCATCGCTGATATTGAAGCGAAGTTCGCGTCTCCCGGTGAGGTCGGTGCCGCTGGTAAACCCATTTGTCACTATTTCAGGGGGAACCGTATCGATTCCTACCGAAAAGCTGCCAAACGACCGCAGATCGGCAGCCAGGAAGTCGCCCGACCATTCACCCCCGACGTAGGAGGGCCGCCCGTTGCCATTCAGCGAAACTATTGCCATCCTGCCTTTAAGGCCCTCGGGTATGGAAACCGGTTTAACCGAAAGTTTGTATGCCTTATGAATGGGAGTGAACCTGTCCATTATTGTGAAAATATCGGCATATAGTGATTCGGGCCGTTCTGACCTGCTGAATTTGAATTCAATATTGTCGTAGAATGAGTTCTCGGGTATTGAAACAGATATATCGCCGTCGGCCATGCGGTATTGCCTGTTATACTGAAGCAGGCGCGTATTGTTTGAACCAGCCTGTTCCGGCATATGACCGTCTGATTGCGATTGCACCCTGAAAACAAGAGCCGATGAGTTCAGGTGCGAGTCGGTTACTACTATTCTGATGGTATGGGTGGTATCGGTGCGGAAATCAAACACCCCCCTGTTAACCAACGTTTTATAGGCACTTAGCTTATCATTCGGAGCGGCAAAAGTTTGCTGTATGGTTACATTGTCCCTGACTTTCCTTTTGTAATCGATATGGCTGTTGACATACCGGGTTTCATCAAATGAGAACCGGTCCATTTCAAAATGGTAAATTGTCTGCCCGTCAACCATCATTTCAATTGAATAGACTCCGCATTTGTTCCAGCTGTCGTTGAGGTAGTCGTGGGTACGGATGCCGAATCCGGCCCTGCCGCTGACAGTTATGGGCCGGTCACTTCTTATATAGAAGCTGCCGTGGCTGCCCTGAGCAGCCAGCAGAATATCCTCATTTTTGCCGTTCACTGCAGTAGTTTTGTCCATCGGATAGACGACCAGCGACTCAATTAAAGGCTTGATGTTGTCTTTTACCCCGAACTCAAACTTAAGCGGATCAAGCGGCATTTCATTGTCCGACTTCCTTATTTCGTAATGCAGGTGCGGCCCCGACGAACTCCCCGTGTTCCCCGAAAAAGCAATAAGCTGGCCCTGGCGGAACACGAACCTGCCTTCAGGGGGGAATAGGTTAACCGCGAAACTGCGGTTCTGGTACTGCTGGCCGGTAACATATTCCTCGATTTCAGGGATGAAGCGGTCGAGGTGGGCATAAACTGTTGAGTAACCCGAAGGGTGGCGCAGATAGAGAGCCTTGCCGAAACCGCCCGGTGAGACTCCTATGCGGTACACATACCCCGATGCGGCGGCCACTATTTCGTGACCTGTTACTCCCTGCGTCCTGATGTCAATGCCGGAATGAAAGTGATCTGACCTGATCTCGGCAAAATTGGCCGACAGCAAAATGGGTATCCTCACCGGCGAAATAAAAAGACCGCGGTCGGGGTTATCGCTGTTCATTGCTATAAGAAGCAGGGTTAATGGCACTCCCAATGCCCTTGAAATTATCTTGCTGACCATGTTCTCCGGAAATTGACTGCAAAACTATCGCAAAGCTGATAATGTGCAACTATTTTCATCAGTTTTTTGGCAGAAAGGCGGGAAATCGCTATTTTTGTATTAAAGATTTCTGTTATGTCGGAGAAAGTTCTTGAAGGAGTTGTTTTATTGAACAAGAATATCTCGAAATTGTTGGATGAATACAACGAACTCAGAACCCGGTACGACAGTCTGCAAAAGGAGATCAACGATTTAACCCTCCGTATGCAGAACAAGGAGTCTGAATTTGAAGAGTTAAAAAGAAGCTACGAACGAGCGAAGCTCACCGGAGCGCTTCTGGGCGAAGGAGAAAATGCCCGTGATGCGAAGAGGAAGCTGAACGAGTTGGTGCGGGAAATTGACAAATGTATTGCTCTTTTAAACAGATAATATAAAAATATGGATGATAAGCTTTCCATCAGGGTTAATGTGGCGGACAGGTTTTATCCATTGAAGATCGAAAAGGATGATGAGGAGAAGATCCGCAGCGCCGCGAAGATGATCAACGAAAAGGTGCTGATGTACAAGCAGCGCTACGTTGACAAGGACACCCAGGATTTCCTGGCTATGGCGGCTCTGCAGTTTGTTATCCAGCTCATCGAAGAGGAAAAAAGCGGAAGCAATGATGAGCTTCCGGCAATTCTCGAAGAACTGAACAGGAAACTGGAATCAGTACTGAACAAAGAGCATAGCGTTCTTTAACATAAGCAAGTAATTTGCCCGCATTGTTTCTTCATTCATTTTTGAAACTCAACAGTATCAAAACTGGAACCAAAGCTCGGTTCCCCAAGAACAGGCCTCGGCCCGCTTCGGCGGGATTGCGTTAATTCGCAACAGTGGACGTTCGACGACTACCGGCAGGTCCAACCATGTGAGTATGGGGTTTTGTAAAAGTTGGAGAAGCTCTGCGGGTTTTTTTATACTCTAAATTGAAGGTGAATTATGATTATGGGATTTTTATCAGAAGGTTTGTCCTGGATATTTTGCGGAGCGGCTTTTCTGGCCGGGTTTGGAATCTCCTACCTGGTGTGGATGACACTGCTTTCTGCACGCCGGAAAAAGATTGTAGCTGACGCCGAGGCTGAAGCTGAAGTCATCAGAAAGGAAAAAATACTCCAGGCAAAGGAAAAATTCCTTCAGCTCAAAAGTGAGCACGAGAAGGTAATAAATGAGAAGAACAGCCGTGTCACCCAGGCAGAGAACCGTATCAAGCAGAAGGAGATGAGCATAAACCAGAAGCTTGAGGAACTTCAGAGAAAGAGCAGCGAGGCCGATGCAATCAGGAACAACCTGAACACTCAGCTCGACCTCATTGACAAGAAGAATGAAGAACTCGCCAAACAGCACCGGCAGCATGTGGAAAAGCTTGAAGCCATCTCGGGATTGTCGGGTGAAGAGGCCAAGAACCAGTTGATTGAATCACTGAAAGAGGAAGCCAGGATTCAGGCATCCTCGCTGGTGAACGAAATCATCGATGAGGCTAAGCTTACCGCAAGCAAGGAGGCTAAGCGGATTGTAATGAACTCGGTACAGAGGGTTGCAACCGAAACTGCCATTGAGAATGCAGTAACCGTCTTTCACATCGATTCTGATGAGATCAAGGGAAGGATCATTGGCCGCGAGGGAAGGAATATCAGGGCCCTTGAAGCTGCAACTGGTATTGAAATCGTGGTTGACGACACTCCCGAGGCCATTGTCCTTTCGGGTTTTGACCCGGTAAGGCGGGAGGTGGCCAGGCTGGCTTTGCATCAGCTGGTAACCGACGGCAGGATACACCCTGCCCGCATTGAGGAGATTGTCGAGAAGACGCGGAAGCAGGTCGAGGAAGAGATAATGGAGGTGGGCAAGCGCACCAGTATCGACCTTGGTATTCACGGTCTGCACCCCGAGCTGGTGCGCCTGATTTGCAAGATGAAGTACAGGTCATCGTACGGCCAGAACCTTCTTCAGCACTCTCGCGAGGTGGCAAACCTCTGCGCAATAATGGCTTCGGAAATAGGTCTTAACCCGAAGGTTGCCCGCAGGGCCGGGTTACTTCACGATATTGGCAAGGTGCCCGATGATGAGCCTGAACTGCCGCATGCAATTTTCGGTATGAAGCTGGCCGAGAAGTACAAGGAGAAGCCTGAGATATGCAATGCCATTGGTTCTCACCACGACGAGACTGAAATGACATCACTCTACGCGCCGATAGTACAGGTTTGTGATGCCATATCGGGTGCCCGTCCGGGTGCAAGGCGTGAAGTGGTGGAGTCGTATATCAAGCGCCTCAAGGAGCTTGAGTCACTGGCCCTGCAGTATCCCGGCGTAATGAAGACATACGCTATTCAGGCCGGACGGGAACTGAGGGTAATAGTTGGCGCCGAGAAGGTATCGGACGAGGAGGCTGAGGCACTTTCGGGAGATATAGCACGCAAGATTCAGAATGAGATGACCTACCCGGGGCAGGTTAAGATCACCGTTATCAGGGAGACCCGGTCGGTGAGCTATGCCAAGTAACCGTGCGGTTATTACAATAATGCAGGCGCAGCTTCGGTGCTGCGCTTTTTTTTTATACATTTGGTGTAGTTTATTTTGACTTTGTAAGTAATTGCCCTTCAGGTTGTTTCGCAACATAATGCCACTGGGTGGGAAAAGATTCTTTCCATAAATGATGCAATATGTTAAATTCGCATTCAGTTTGTAATACAGGATAATCAGGCATCAGATGAAAAGTCGGGTTTCAGGCAGAAGAATTCTCGTAACGGGAGGAGCAGGATTTATAGGGTCGAATCTGGTTGGTTCGCTTTTAGAATCGGATAATCAGGTGACCTGTCTCGACAATTTCAGTACGGGCAGGCCTGAGAATATCAGGGAGTTCTCGGGCCGTTCCGGTTTCCGCTTCATTGAGGGCGACATAAGGGATTACGATGTATGCAGGGCTGCTGCCGCAGGCGCGGAGATAGTCTTCCACCAGGCTGCCCTGGGCTCGGTTCCCCGCTCAATTAAAGATCCGGTAACCTCCACCGATGTTAATGTTGGCGGGTTTGTACGGATGCTGCAGGCTTCGGTTGAATCGGGTGCAGAAAGGTTCATTTATGCAGTCAGTTCGTCTACCTACGGCGATCATGAAGGACTTCCCAAGATAGAGGAGCAGATAGGAAAGCCGTTATCGCCATATGGTGTTACGAAGTATGCCGATGAGCTTTTTGCGGGTGTTTTTGCAAAAAGCTACGGGATTGAGGTTATCGGGCTTAGGTATTTCAATGTATACGGGCCGAAGCAGGATCCTGAAGGGGCTTATGCTGCGGTTATTCCGAAGTTTGTTTTGCAGTTGATGCGGGGTGAGC
>VGGM01000082.1 GCA_016868515.1 Bacteroidota bacterium
ACGGACAGGGATTCATCGCAGCTATCAGCATAAAACTTGCCGGGTAGTTAACGGTAAACTTAGCACGCGAAATGGTAATGACCCTGTCTTCGAGCGGCTGCCTCATAACCTCAAGAACGGTACGTCTGAATTCCGGAAGCTCATCGAGAAACAGCACACCGTTATGGGCAAGGGAAATCTCGCCGGGCTGCGGATAAGACCCTCCTCCCACAAGAGCCACATCCGATATAGTATGATGAGGGCTCCTGAAGGGTCTCCTGACCATAAGTGAAGTCTTACCTTCAATCTTGCCGGCCACACTGTGTATCTTGGTAGTCTCCAGGGCCTCATCAATTGTAAGCGGCGGCACTATCGAGGGAAATCTCTTGGCAAGCATGGTTTTACCCGAACCCGGGGGGCCAACAAGAATCAGGTTGTGACCCCCGGCAGCCGCTACCTCAAGGGCGCGCTTGACACTCTCCTGCCCCTTTACATCAGAGAAATCGGTGTCGTACAGGTTTGCTTCCGACTCAAACAGAGCCGATGCATCAATCGTTACCGGAACAAAATGCCTGTGGCTGTTGAAGAAGTCAATTACATCGGCCAGCGACTCCATGCCGTATACATCAATGCCGTTCACAACCGCCGCCTCCATAGCATTGGCCGCAGGTACTATTATCCCCCTGAAACCTTCATCGCGTGCCCTTATCGTGACAGGCAATACTCCTTTCACAGGCTTAATGGCGCCATCGAGCGACAACTCACCCAGTATCATGTAACGGCTGCCATCGAACGACTGAATCTTCCCGTCTGAAGCCAATATGCCCACCGCCAGCGGAAGATCGAACGAGGAACCCTCCTTCCGTATGTCGGCCGGAGCCATGTTTATAACCACCTGCTTGCCGGGCCACCTGAAACCAAGCGTGCGCATGGCCGACTCAATACGCTGCTGACTCTCCTTTACGGCTATGTCGGGCAACCCGACGAGGAAAAACCTCACTCCCGGAGAGGTGTTCACCTCAACCGTTACTGGCACGGCATCAATCCCAATCACCGTACCGGTATAAATCTTCACCAGCATAATGGTAACAATAAAGTTGAGACAAAAGGAAATGCCTCAACAAGATAGTAAATAAATATGAATCGTGCTACTCCTCTTCCGGCTTATTGTACCACTTGCCAACCTCCATTCCCTTCTTGTACCTGCCCTTCCTGAGCACCTCACCCTTTTCATTGGACTTAAAATAGAGCCCGTGAAGAAGATCGCCCCGGTAATTGAGAATCTCACTTTCCCTGGTAACAACAAGCTTACGACATGAATCCTGAACCACAGTCCCCGTGCTGTCGATCTTTTCGCACGGGAAATAGTGGTAACCGGCATGGTAAAACCATATTTCCCTTCCATGCTGCAAGCCATCCCTGTACTCCGAAACCAGGTATAGTTCGCCAGCCTCCTCTATGGGCAAACCGGTATTGGCGTCATTTGAAGGGAACCAGAACTTCCTGGTACCGTGCAGAAGCCCGTTTTTGTACCACGCTTCCTGCACAGGATAACCCTTTATAAGTCCGTGTGGCTCACCTGCAATAAGCGTATACTCAGCCCTGATCTCTCCGGTTTCATAATACTCCCTCCTCTCCCCGTTATCGGCCGGCCCCAGTCCCGACTTCTTTGTAAGAAGATATATTGTATAGGCCGTATATGAATCGGCCGGATCTTCATCATCATTTATAAGCTGAGTGTCGAACATCAGTAACAAATCACCGTTTGTGTACATCTGCGATCCTTCCCTCCTGAACTCACGCGACCTCTCCTTTCCAAAACCATTATCTCTCAGCGAGTTGAAAAGATTCCTATATGTATCGAACTCAAACAGGGTATATATCAGGCCGGTAATTGTATTATCCTTCCTCACCAGGTTGAGATAAGCCGGGGGCACCGAAGATACTTCGTCGATGTATTCCGTGTAATTCATACCGTACGACCAGACTTCGTAAACCAGTCCGTCGCCCTCCCCTGCCTCCTTTTCCATCAGAGCCCAGTTCTTCGACCTGAGAACGCCGGCCGCCGACTCATAGTCAGGCATTCCCAGTATCCCTGAAAGATCAGGCAGGGAAAGCATCTGCCCGCTCATGGCTGCTGCCGGCAGTAGTGTAATCAGAGTGTATAGTAGTATTTTCTTCATTTCAATTATAAATTCCCGGGAACCCAAAAGTAATGCTTATGAGATTGAATTGCAAAGACAATAAATAATGGCGTAATGGCGTAATGACTTAGTAACATAGTGGCGAGCAGGCGGAAGGGTCGCAGCAGACGTATAAAGTGAAAAATGGGCAACCCCGGAGGGCCTGTCCCGTACCAAAGGTCGGGAGGTTGGATATCAATAGAAGAATGGGCACCCCACCATAATGCCTGGAGGCCTACAATGGCATAAAGGGCATGGGTGGGCGGCTGCGCCGCCGCTCAGGGCATAGGGCATGGAAAATGGTTTTTCGGTAATCGGTATCCGGTATTCGGAACCGAGCCGAAGGTAAACCCGCAACCCGCAACCCGCACCTCGGAACCCTGAACCAGCAACCAGCAACCAGCAACCAGTAACCAGTAACCAGCAACCCTCCTGCGCCACCTCCTACGCTAAAGCTTCGGAGGTCGAAGAAAGCTACGGAGGGCGAAGCCAGCAACCTCAAATCGTAAATCAGGTATCCCTAGTTTCTCACTTCAATGGTAACAGTTTTCTTTACCGACGGGTTACTTTCAGATACCGCGCTGAGCGTTACCGTTGCCTTGCTTCCCTTTGTCTGTGGTGCGGTAACATAAAGAGGTATGTTCACCTGTTTCCCGGTACCGGCGGTACACAGAGCATTTAGCAAAGTAACCTCCCATCCCTCACCCGACACTTCGGCACTGATTCTGTAGATGTCATTTGACAGGTACTGTTCAGGACTGCCAGCCTTGTGTACCTGGGCATCTCCGTTGAAAGCCTGATCGCTGTTTGTAAGTGAGACCTCAATAAGACCAATCCTCTCTTTCAGTTTCGGAACCTTCGGCACCGAAAGATTGAAATTCCGCTGCCGGGCACTCTTCTCTTCAGTCGACCGTACACCAAGGACATAAGTCAGAATATCTTTTTCATCGCGTTCAATATCAAGAATATAGAAATGCAGCCCGTTTGGCCCGTCAATATACTCAAACTCGCTTCCCGAGTTAAGTCCGGCATGGAAAAGTGCATCATTTAGCTGCCTGTAATCGGCCACTGTACGCATCACCTTCTTACCATCGGGCCTGATATAATCAACAACATTAATATCCCCGGGATTGGCATCTATAACCCAGTTGAAACAGTTGAACTGGTTCGGACCTCCATTCCTGCCCTCCCTGTCCTTGTTTTTGGCAAGCAATACACCATTGTCGGGGCAGAAAGAGTCGTACCCTATCCTCTGAATCACCTCCATTGAGTAGAAGTTCCAGGTAGGATCGCCCTGTGAGAGCGGATTGTTGGCAGGATCCTCGAATGGTGTCCTGTCATGTGGCAAATCACCGTCAAGCCTTACAATAAAACCGGCGAAGGAACCGGGTACCGGCTCCACAGCCCTGGCTGTCACGCGCGCAACAACCAGTCCGGTACTGACCAGACCGGTGCGGCTGACGGTAATAACATCTTCGTCGGTTATGAATCCGTTCACCATACGGTTGCGAAGCATCAGCCCCGCCGGCATGGCAGCACCCTGGGTGGGAGGTACAACCCAGCGCATGTGAGGACCGCCCGGCCCGTTGAACGACCCGCGGTCCATCATGTCCCACGGTCCCGACCCCACCCTGCGGTAGGGCTGTATGTAAGGATTATTGTTGTTGTCGCCTATCCTGAAGGCGAAGTGACCAAGTTCGTGGGTTATTGTACCCGAATTCTCACCCTGCCGTATAGACGACAAGCCCCACTGCATCTGTCCGGCCTTCCACGATGTCCACTCAACATACCTCGTTGGCACCCACCGCGGCATGTCGGGATTGGGATTACCCCATTCGGCCGGTATGTGGTCCTTCGACAGAAACTTCATCTCGCCAAACTCCTGCCATACCCCTGTCTCATCATAACCCGCATATATCCTGAGAATGGCATCGTAGTTGCCCTTTATATCTCCCTTGTCGGCCCGCCAGAGCGAATCAACATCAGGCTCCATCCGGTAACGCGCCCTGCTGCCGTCGGGTGTCTGATCATTCTGCCTGTGCTCGTTCAGCCCGTATGCCCAGTGGGGCCGCGGCATGCGATAGGGTCCAAAGGGTTCAAGAAGAGTAATGCCAAACTTGCCCCTCGATTGCTCCATCCAGTAACCGTTTATGGTCTGCCCGTAGTTCACACCCGAAGGCTTCAGCCAGAAATCGGCGTAAAAGCGGGGTACATCTTCCCTCTTAACCGGATCAATCTGCGGATTGCCGAAAAGGTCGGAGTGCTTCGGCTGGGTTATCACAAAGGGCTGATCGGAGAAATCGACCGCCACGAGCGCCATTTTAAACTCACGCTCAGGTTTAAGTGACGGATCGGCCCAGTTAATGCCCGGGATGGGCTTATAGTCATCCCATGTCATATCGTCCTGATCCTGAACCTGCTGGGGATCAACCGGGCCCGGCACTGCTGTAAGCCTGACCTTTGCCTGTGGCTTCTTTGACTGAGGACCGGCCGCAATGGTCCATGCTCCAAGCAGCAACAGCGTCGCTGCCAGCGGCAATAACAATGATAATACGCTTCTCTTCATGTCGAAATTATTATAGTCGGTTCTTGCAATTTACAATAAAAATATCAATTAGGTGTTATTTTAACACTTATTAATCGCTTTGACAAAAACTTAACCGTCATCACCCCGAATCCATAATTGCTCCGAGGACGATGTCACAAAGGCAACACACCGTATATCCCTCGGTGGAAGTTATCCCTCCCATCTTAAAGTATTGACCACAGGCCTTAACTGAAAACGCCGGCGTAACAATCTTTACCGGCAGGCGCGGAACAATGTCCGCGCCTGCCGCACTTTCAGCCATATTTAATCCCACCCCCTCCGCCGTGAAAATAAACCACCCTGTATTGCATATTTCAAAAAACCATAATACCTTTGACCATCTGGTTAAACTATTCAGTCAGATCATATGGTCAACAAGAAGTTAAGTAAAGACAAAGACACCGAGGAGAAGATTTTTGAGGCAGCCAGGGAGGTGTTCGCCGGGAAGGGTATGGACGGCGCCCGCATGCAGGAGATAGCCGACAGGGCAGGCATCAGCAAATCGCTGCTCCACTACTATTACCGTTCGAAGGAGAAGCTCTTCAGCGCAGTATTCGATGATGTTGCCGAACTTATCTTCAGAAAATTCGCACAGATTTTCGAGCGCGACCTCCCCTTCGAAAAGAAGGTTGAGCACTTCTTCACAGAGCATATTGATTTTCTGAAGGCCAATCCCGGCCTGCCCCTGTTTATTCTCAGCGAAATTAACCGCAACCCTGAAAGAATGAAGAAGCTTACAGCCAGAATAGACTATCAAAAAATGTGGTATACGGTATGGGGCGACCTGAACCGTGACCCTAAGCAAACGGGCGGCAGGATTCTGCACCTGGAACCTCAGGAAATACCGCAGCTGGTAACAACTGCCATTTCCATAACCGTGTTCCCCTTCGCAGCAAGAAACCTGCTTGAGCCTGTGCTTGAGAGAAGCGGCTACAGTTTCGAAAGGTATATTGAAGAGAGAAAGAAATTTGCCACCAGGCTGGTAATTGATTACCTCAGCTCACAAAAAGATGCATGACCATGAAAAGGAAAGTGCTGACAGCGATAATAACTTTTCTGCTAACAGGTGCAGTTGTTACGGCCCAGAGGTCGGTCTCACTTGCTGAATGCATTCAGGCGGCGGCTGGTATGCACCGCCTGTCGGGCGAACCCGGACGGTATTCTGTTATAGGAGAGCTTACTGCAAAGAACCTGAAAAGTTCCCGTCTTCCAACTGCCGATGCCGGAGCCGGGATAGTTTATAACTCCGATATCCCCGATCTCAGAGAGACTCTGGCAGGCATTCCGGTACCCGGCCTTGCAGACCTGATACCCGAGGTTCCCCACACTCAGTACAGGCTCACGCTCGAACTCAGCCAGCTTATCTATGACGGGGGTATTGTGAAAGAAATGAGAAGGGTTAATGAGGCCAATACTTTGGTTAACAGACAACTGGCCGAAATTGAACTATATTCATCGGCCGAAAGAGTGATTGCCTGCTATTACAGTATACTGCTGCTCGACAGGTACAACGAGCTTTTGGCGGGCTTTATGACCTCAGCTGATGCAAGGCTGGCGGCAGTCAGATCGGCCATTTCGGCAGGCGTGCTGACGGAACCCGATTATGACATGATATATGCCGGAAGGCTCACACTGTCAGGGAAGGCCGCTGATAACAGGAATCTTGCCCGGTCGTTGAGAGAGATCCTGTCGGGAATGACAGGTATTGCTTTTGATGATTCCACCGAACTTCTGACAGAAAAAGATGACTGGTACGCCCCTGAAGAGATTGGAACGGGAGATCTCTTAAGACCGGAACTGAAGCTATTCGACCTTACCGCAGGGCAAGGCAGGCGAAAAGCTTACTGTTGCACTTAGGAAGCCTAAGGTTTACGGGTTCGCGACACTGGGATATGGCAACCCTCCTGGCAACAACTTTTTCAGGGATGCCTTTGAGCCATACTTCGTAACCGGTGCCTCGGTCAGGTGGAATATCTACGACTGGAACCGGTCGAAGCGCGAAAGGGAGATACTTAAGGTGAAAAGGGAGATAACCGGTTCGCGCAGGAGCGATGCCGAAGAGAAACTTCTGCGAATGATCGCCGCAAAACTCACTGAAATCGAAAACCTCGAAAACGCTATAGCTACAGGAGAAGAGCTCGTGATTCTGCGAAGGAGAATTTCATTATCGGCTTCCTCAAAATTCGAAAACGGCACCATCACTGCCG
>VGGM01000083.1 GCA_016868515.1 Bacteroidota bacterium
CGGACAGGGAGTGGGTTTTGAAACATCGGCGAAAAAGCTGACCCGCGATGATCATGCCAAGAGTGTTATCCAGAAGGCATTGCATAAAACATTTGCCCCTGAATTCCTAAACAGGATTGATGATGTTGTTATGTTCAACTCACTCGGCAGAGATGAGATCAACTTAATAATTGATATTGAACTCAAAGGTTTGTACGAAAGGGTCTCATCACTTGGCTATACTCTTAAAATCGCCCCGAAAGCCCGTGATTTTATCGCCGAAAAGGGATTCGACACCCAGTATGGGGCAAGACCGCTTAAAAGAGCTATTCAGAAATACCTTGAGGACCCGATGGCCGAAGTCCTTATTAAAGCACCCGGCTCGGAAGGTGATGTGATTTACGTTGGCTTTAACCAGAAAAAGGATGAGATAACAATCAAAATGAGGAAGGCTGTTTAGCTTACCGGTTCACCAAACAGATCAAAGTCGCCGGAACCTGTGATTCTTATCTTTCGCAGTGTTCCGGTTTCTATTTGCGGTGTGATGGGAACCAGAATCTCCTGATCGACCCCGGGGCTGTCGAACTCCGACCGACCGACAAGCCAGTCCCCTTCCCTCCTGTCGATCATTACATCTATCACTTCACCGGTCATCGCTGAATTAATATCTGCCGAAATCTGCTGCTGAAGCTCCATTATCGAAGCAATGCGCTCAGCTTTAACATCTTCACTAATTTCGTCAGAATACTTATTGCCGGCTGGTGTGTTCTCTTCATGGGAATAGGCAAAGACTCCCAGTCTTTCGAACCTGAAATCCCTCACAAACTCATACAGCTCACCGAACTCCTTCTCTCCCTCTCCGGGGTGACCGACAATCAGGGTGGTTCGGATAGCAGCACCCGGAATCTCTTCCCTGATTCTGTTAAGCAGCTTCCGCGTGTCATTACTGTTATGCCCTCTCCTCATGATCTTCAGAACCCTGTCGCTGATGTGCTGAAGAGGTATGTCAATATATCTGCACACACCGGGAATATCGCGGAACACAGGAATCAGTGATTCAGGAAAACCAGCCGGATAGAGATAATGCAGTCTGAGCCAGTCGAAAAGCTTCATTGATGCAAGCCTTTCGGTAAGCAATGCTATTTGCCTTTCTCCGCAGATATCCATACCGTAATAGGTGAGATCCTGGGCAATGAGAATAAGCTCCCTTACTCCCCTGGCAGAGAGGTACCGTGCCTCTTCCAGCAGCAGTTCCATTTCAACCGAACGGTGTTTTCCCCTGATCATCGGAATGGCACAGAAAGCACACCCGCGGTTGCATCCCTCACTGACCTTAAGATAGGCATAGTGGCCGGGCCCGGTAATTACCCTGGATTCCCTGGCTGTATCCTGCAGCTTTAAATCAAGCTCACGGATTATAGCATCTAAATGATTGACCCCAAAATAGTTATCAACTTCCGGGATCTCCCGTCTCAGCTCATCACGGTATCTCTCCGCCAGGCATCCGGTGACATATAGCCTGTCGATACTTCCCTTTTTCCTTGCCTCTGCAAATCTCAGTATGGTATCAATACTCTCCTCCCTTGCGTCGGCAATGAACCCGCATGTATTTATAATTGCAACCCTGGCCGACCCGGGAGGAGAGTCATGTGTAACCTGGTAGCCTCCTGCAACTATTTTCGCCATCAGTTTTTCAGAGTCGACAAGGTTCTTTGAGCACCCGAGGGTTACGATATTTATCTTACTCCTTTTCATGACGTGTAAGGTCGGTAATTCACTTGCCAAAAAGGGAGTCGACGAATTCCATCCGGTTGAATACCTGGATGTCATCGGGTTTTTCACCTATTCCAATGTATTTGACGGGAACCCTGAACTGGTCGGAGATACCAATTACCACACCCCCTTTGGCAGTGCCGTCGAGTTTCGTAATTGCAAGGGCGGTAACCTCGGTAGCTGCTGTAAACTGTTTAGCCTGTTCGAAGGCATTCTGACCTGTTGAACCATCGAGAATCAGCAACACCTCCTGGGGTGCCTTATCGACAACCTTCTCCATTACCCGCTTTATCTTCGATAGTTCATTCATAAGGTTAATCTTATTATGAAGCCGTCCGGCAGTATCGATTATCACAACATCGGCATCGGATGCGACGGCTGATTTAAGGGTATCAAATGCAACAGAAGCCGGATCGGATCCCATATTCTGCCTGACAAGGGTTACACCGGTCCTGTCGGCCCAGACCTGAAGCTGATCGATTGCAGCAGCCCTGAAAGTATCGGCAGCACCCAGTACCACACTTTTTCCTGCCTTACTGTACTGATGAGCAAGTTTTGCTATGGTGGTGGTTTTGCCGACTCCGTTAACACCAACAACCATAATTACCCATGGTTTTGCCGGAAGGGGGTCGGAGAAGTCGACAGGGTCATTCTCATTGTTTTCTTCAAGCAATGATGCTATTTCTTCTCTGAGTATTGAATTCAGTTCACTGATATTCAGATATTTGTCCCTACTTACCCTCTCCTCTATCCTCTCTATTATCCTGATAGTGGTAGCAACACCCACATCGGAAGCAATAAGCATTTCCTCAAGGTTGTCAAGGACCTCGTCATCTACCTTCGATTTACCCACGACGGCTCTCGACAGACGTGTGAATACACTCTCCTTGGTTTTTTCAAGTCCCTGATCGAGCCTCTCCTTTTTATCCTTGCCTAGAAATCCGAGTAAGGCCATAATAATAAATTTGCAAACAAATATAGAAAAAACTGGCACGGAGAATCTCCGCGCCAGTTCAATATCAACCTTCCTGCACTGCAGGAGAGCTACTTCTTCTCAAAAAAATCCTTGATGTGATCGTTGTGAACGATCTCTTCCCTGAATATATAGGCACCGGTTTTTTCCGATTTCACCATTTTGATAACCTTGGAAAATGACTTGCCGGTTCCTGTTTTAAGTGTTGCTACAACTTTCTTTGCCATGGTTCAGAAGTGTTACTTGATTTCCCTGTGAACTGTATATTTCTTCAGAACTGGATTGTACTTCCTCTTTTCGATCCTGTCAGGAGTGTTTTTCCTGTTCTTTGTGGTAATGTACCTTGAAGTACCCGGCTGACCGCTCTCCCTGTGCTCGGTACACTCCATAATTACCTGTATCCTGTTGCCTTTTGCTTTCTTTGCCATCTCACTTCAGGTGTTATACGTTCTCTATTAAACCTTTTTCCTTTGCCTCCTTAAGCACTGAGCGGAGACCATTCTTGTTTATCACTTTCATTCCTGCGGCTGAAACCTTGAGTTTGACCCAGCGGTTCTCATCCTCGAGGAAAAACCTCTTCACGAAAAGATTGGGGTAAAATTTCCTCTTTGTTCTTCTTTTTGAATGAGAAACATTGTTACCTGTCATTGCTCTCTTTCCGGTCACCTGACAAATCCTTGACATCTCTTTATTCTTTATAGTCGTTATACGCTAATACTGTTCCAAAATCGAGTCGCAAAATACGTGATTTTTATTCAATTAACCAAATATATAAAACACTTTTTTTACTGTACCCGTTAATGACTGATTATCTGGCGTCTAAGCATGTCCAATGCCGCAATGGAGAAACGCCTTATATTGAGAAGGCGGTCGGTGCCGAAAACAAACTGTCCGGAATGTGTTCCGCCGTCTGATGATACAGCTATGCATACCGTTCCAACAGGTTTACCTGGAGTGGCGCCGGAGGGGCCGGCAATTCCGGTTGTGGCAACTGAAATGTCACAGCCCGTCAGAATTCTGATGCCTTCTGCCATTTCGCCGGCACATTCAACGCTCACAGCTCCGTAATTATTGATAGTTTTCTCTTTTACACCCAGCAGGGTTTTCTTAATACTGTTTGAATAAGCAGTAACGCTTCCGAGGAAGTAGGCCGAACTGCCCGGGACAGAGGTTATGAGCCGGCTAATGTTTCCACCGGTGCAGCTTTCGGCTGTAGCAAATGTCATAGCTCTGTCAGACAACTCCTTACCTATTACCTCCTCAAGTGAAGCCTCATATTCAGCAAAAATCAGTTCAGGAATAGTTGCTTTCAGAATTGCGGTTTGTTGATCCAGAAGGTTTAATGCTTTTCCTGCATCATCGCACCGTGCTGTAAGTCTAAGCTTAATTACTCCCGATGAAGGCAGGTATGCAAGTTTTATTTCACCTGGAAGCCTGGCCTCAAAGCCTGTGAGTTTCTCTGCAAGCTGAGCCTCAGGTAAACCATAGGTCATTATATTCCTGTGTATTATTTCGGTGACGATGCCCCTTTTTTGAAGTTCAGGTATCACATGGTCTGAGACTATATGCTTCATTTCATACGGAACACCAGGCACGGAAACGATAACCGCACCATCTTTTTCAAACCACATTCCGGGTGCTGTTCCCATTTTGTTCATCAGCACCATGCAGCTTTCAGGCACATCGGCCTGAGATATATTGGCTGCGTTCAGGGCAACACCTCTCCTGCCCAGCAGTTGAGAAATATTGTCAAGTACAGACTGGTTGCGTACCAGTCGGGTACCGAAGAATTCACATAGTGTCTTCTTTGTTATATCATCGCTTGTAGGGCCCAGACCACCTGTAATGAGAACCAGTTGCGACCGCCGGATGGCGTTTTCAAGAATCCTGATTATCCTGGCAGCCCTGTCGGGGATGGCAGAAATTCCGGTTACCTCAATTCCTGCCCTGTTCAGTTCAGTGGCTATCCACGCCGAGTTGGTATCAACGGTCTGTCCTGTAAGCAGTTCATCTCCAATCGCTATTATTTCCGCCTTCATATGGGTACACAATATCAGATTGCAAAGGTAATTTTTGTATGTTGCAGTGACAATCAAAACTGACATTATGAAGCTGAATGATTTAACCTCACGATTTGAGTCCTGGATTGCGGGGGTTTCGGAAAACCACGATACCGGCCATGATATCAATCATTTGCGCAGAGTCATGAGAAATGCAGCCATTATAGCTGAGGGTGAAGGTTACAAGGATCATGATCTGATTTCCCTGTGTGCACTTTTCCATGATGTGGCCGATCATAAATTCACCGGCAACCCTGACATCCTTCTTGAAAAGGTTGCTGCATTCCTTCATGGCGAAGGCGTTCATGATGATTACATCAGCAAGGTAAAATTCGTAGCCGAACACGTTTCGTTCAGCAAGCGTTCAGATAGAATAACTAAAACACCAGAATTAGAGATAGTTATGGATGCTGACAGACTTGATGCTATCGGAGCTGTAGGCATAGCCAGGGCATTCACATACGGAGGGTTCCGCAGCAGGCCGTTATACGGAGAGGCCATGAACGGGACCACAATCGGGCATTTTTACGAGAAGCTATTATTGCTGCGGGATTTGATGAACACCGGCACTGCAAAAAAAATGGCGCAGGAGCGCCACAATTTTATGGTTCAATTTCTTGAACAGTTTGAGCGGGAAACGGGGGTCGAACCCGCGACCCTCAGCTTGGGAAGCTGATGCTCTACCACTGAGCTACTCCCGCCTTTATAAGAACAATCTGCAGTTCTCAATTACCCTGAGCCTCCCATGGGAGTCGAACCCACGGCCTGCTCATTACGAATGAGCTGCTCTACCACTGAGCTAAGGAGGCAAAACAGCTGCAAATATAGAAAGAGCGACTTAATTTATGCAATGTTAACATTTTTTTTCCTGTGGATGCAGCACGATGTGACCGGGATAAAAAAAAGAAGCAGGGCGCCGTTAGTGTGAAGAAAAAGTGTGTGTGGAATAAATATGTCTCGCTGCATTTCCTCGTGCTAAAGGATCGGCGCCCTGCAACTGCAAATATAACATTTTAATTACTAAGTCAACATTCCTCCACAAACATTTATTACCTGCCCTGAAACATATGATGATAAATCGGAAGCCAGGAAGAGGGCAACGTCAGCGACATCGTCGGGTGTACCTCCCCTGCGAAGGGGTATTTTTCCAACCCATTCATTTTTAACCTCTTCGGGCAGCTTATCGGTCATTTCGGTAATGATGAATCCCGGTGCAATGGCATTGCACCTGACATTTCTTGATCCCAGTTCCTTAGCCACGCTTTTGGTAAAACCAATTATTCCGGCCTTGGAAGCAGAGTAATTGGCCTGTCCGGCATTGCCGGAAACCCCCACAACCGAGCTCATATTGATGATTGAACCCGATTTCTGTTTCATCATAGGCTTGAGAATAGCTTTGGTAAGGTTAAACACCGACTTAAGGTTTACAGCCATAACATCATCCCACTGCTGTTCGGTCATTCTCATCAGCAGCGTGTCACGTGTTATTCCTGCATTGTTTACCAGAATATCAATCGTATTAAAATCCTTCAGAATATCATCAATAAGTTTCTGCGAGCTTTCGAAATCAGCAGCATTCGAAACATATCTGCGAACCTTAACCCCGAACTTCTCGCATTCGGCACAAACCTCGCAGAACTGAAAATCTTCACTTATATTGGTAACCGCAATATTTGCCCCTTCGCGTGCAAACCTGATGGCGATACCACGTCCGATTCCCCTTGAAGCGCCTGTAATAAGAGCTGTTTTTCCCTCTAGTAGTTTCATATACAGATGTTTAAAGTTGTATTATTTTTTTACCGCAAGTACACCAGCCACAGTCTGGCCGATATCGGCCGGTGATACAACCACCTTTAAGCCGCATTCTGTCATTATTTTCATTTTTGCGGCAGCAGTATCCTCACTACCCCCTATTATTGCACCGGCGTGACCCATGCGGCGGCCTTTTGGTGCCGTCTGCCCGGCGATAAAGCCGATAACCGGTTTATGCGGGTTCTCTTTTATCCAGCGCGCAGCATCTGTTTCCATGGAACCTCCGATTTCGCCTATCATCACTATTGCTTCTGTTTCGGAATCATCCATCATC
>VGGM01000084.1 GCA_016868515.1 Bacteroidota bacterium
AAAGGGTCCAGCTTTCACCGGCAATGTGGAATATCTTGGCCATTGCCGAAATTGAAAGTGGAAAGAACTTCGGTTCGCGGGGATTAAGGGTGTATATCACCTTCTTGCCCGGTTCATCGAGGGGTATCCTTGCAGTGTTGTCGTCAAGCTCAAACTGAAGGTCTTCTTCAAGCCATTTTATGGTATCCACCAGATCTTCCTTCGATATGCCCATATTGTTGCCGGTCTCCATGGCTGCCCTTACCGTACTTTGCAGTGTTGCCGGAACCAAATCCATTGCCGAGAGCATGTTCCGGCCTGTGCGCACTACCTCCGAGATATCGAGACCAACTGAGCAGTGAAGAGTGCATCGCCCGCACATGGTACATGCTCCGTACAACAGGTCAACCATCTCCCTGACGGTTTCATCATCCAGCTCCCGGGCACCTGTAAGCCCCGGTACCAACCTTCCTGAAAGAGTATTGTACCGTCTGTAAACCGATGCTACAAGGTCAACCTTCCTGGCCGGGATAAACTTCGGATCATTGCCTGTAAGATAAAATATGCAGCTGTCGGCACATAACCCGCAGTGAACACAACTGTTCAGGTAGCTGAGCATCCTCCCGTTATCCCTCCGGCTGACAATCTCAATAGCCTTCTTTTTTTTATTCTCTCTGGTCATAGCTGAATCGGGTATTTTGTTTTACCGGAGGCCATGTACCCCTGTATCCCAGAAAATATCCCAGATGGTAACGGGCGGCAAAAAAGTATATGGCATGCTTCAGCTTGCCAAGAGGCAAATAGAGTAGAAGCAAAGAGACTGCAACGTAGTATGCCCATTCAAACGACGGGTATGTCAGCACTAATACCGTAAAAGCCTGAAAGAGGGTAACCAGTGCATTTGATATGTAATCGTCAGGATTTGAAAGTGATTTCAGGGCAGGACTGACTAACCGTTTAATGAGAATAATAAGTCCCGAGATGGTTGTTACCGACAGAAACAGTACAATTATTAATTTGAGAATGCCTGAGTATGATGCTCCTGCTATTATTGTGAAGAAAAGCAAAATAGCGAGAAAAGTTCCAAGATGGTAAAGTATCCCTGCTGTGTAGGTGGGGAGGTGAAGATACGCCGATTCCTTTTTGGCCGGACTCATTGCACCTGTCAATGAGTAAATTACAGCCTTTGTGGTGTCTCCTGCCTGTACCGAATAGTCGATTGGCTTCCCAAGCTGTATTAGCCTTATAAAATGGAATATGCATGAACCAAGACAAATAGCCAGGGTTCCGAGCGAAATTAATTTATACCACTCCATAGAAGTACTGTTTTAGACGCAACCGTCGGGTTTCGGCAAGCCTGCAATGCGGCATGCACCCCTGGCAGGCCCCAGTGGGAAAAGCTCATAAACCTCCTTCAGCCTTACTCCGGCATCCTGGCAGAGGACCCTCACCATTGGCGCATTGCCTTTCTCCTCGAAGTGCTTCCTGATAACCCTTACCACGGCCCAGTGCTTTTCATTCATTTCAGCTATCCCGTCACTCTTCGCAAACAGCACTGCAACTTCTTCGTTCCAGATTTCAGGATTGGACAGGAAACCGTCACCGTCAACGTCAAACGCTCTTCCTTCAAGTTCTATTTGTGGCATATGTTTATGAATTATTTCTTTTATGCTTCACTTTCAATTTTGTCGAGGATTTCATCCAGCGTCATGGCAGAATCGGGCAGGACAAAATCGGGACAGAAGAAAATACTCTTTTTGGTGATGAACCTGCAGCAAGCCTCATAGCCCGGACTGTAACCGTGGCAGTATGATTCAAGGTACATTTGTCTTTGATCTGGATGAATGTTTAATCCCGGGTCGTTAACCAGCCTGCAGCCTGCGATATTTGGACAATCGGGTTCCGACATACCGTGTACCTGTATCTTTTCAAATTTGAATATGCAAATATGTCGATTTATACAGTTGTAAAAATGATTATTATCAACTCTTTTACTGCTTACCCGGTTTTTTGAGAACCTCCTGTACCTGCTATCAGAATTGTTTTCAGCATACCCCTATTGAACAATCACCAAATATACATTATCCGGGGTAAAAAAGAAATCCCGGCACAGAACGAGCCGGGATAACTTTTCGAATCTGATCGGTATTACTTCTTAAGTGCTTTCATTACCTTTTCAAGAGGCAGTTTTTTGGTGCAGAAGAACCAGTCCTTGCATTCCATCTCACCATCTTTCCCTTCCATCCTGTCTTTTGCGACATTGCAGTTACCTGCCGGGGAAACAATAACATCATCGCCCGGACGCCAGTCGGCAGGCAGCGCAATGCCAAAATTGTCGGCTGTCTGAAGTCCCAAACTCTAGTCACTCTACAACCTCATCTTTTTCCACTCCTCCTTCATCCTGTTGAGGTCAGTAAGCCAGTCCTCGATGTCATTCTCGTGCTCGAGTTCCTCATTCAGGATAGTTGTCGCCATCTGGTGTGTGGCAAAGTCCTTGCCTGCCGTAAATTCCGCAATCTCCTGATAACGCTGTATCGCGCACCTCTCTCCCTGAAGATTCTGCTCAAGAATCACTTCAATATACGGATCGGAAGGAGCATCGTATGCACAGCGCGCATGCTTAACCCAATCCTTGGGATCGATAAGCGGCGTTCCGCCAAGCTGAATGATCCTGTCAACTACCATAACAGCATGGTTCAACTCCTGATCGGCATGAAGAAGCAGTTCCGGCTCCACCTCACTTCGCATCGGCCCTTCCATCAGTCTGGCACCTATCCAGTACTGGTAGTAGGCCAGCCACTCTTCAGCAAGTGCAGAGTTAAGCATGGCAAGTAATTTTTCAATGTCCAGCCCGGCAATCTTAATTGCATGTTTTCCCATAATTCATTAGTTTTTCCGGTTAGTATTGTATTTGTCAATAATATGCAGGTTAAGTTATTAATTATCAAAGCCATGAATACGACATCCGGGAACGCTTGCCTAAACCCATTAGGCCATTGTAGTCCCTACTATGCCATTACATTACGTCATTACGCCCTTCATCACATATACATGAAAAACAGAATCACCGGAATGGCTATCCCTATGGCCGTCATCCATGCTCCCCGTCCCTTGATCCCATTCTTGCCCTTTATAATAAACAGGCCACCTGTTGCGAGTATCAGTAAGCCAACGCAATAGATGTCTGAGAACCAGGTCCAGAGCTTAGCTGGTTTATTGTAATGGAGAAAATTGAATTCGTTAAAGATCGGTCGTTTTTTTAATGTCTCGATCTGTCCCTCTCCGGTTGAGAGATTCACCGATACCGATCCGCCATCCACAAATATCTTGAGACTGTTTGCTGAAGTCAGGTGGGTCTTATATTTAAGATCGCCTGATATCTGCTCAATTATACCTGTGGCATATGCCTTATCCTTTACCACATTGCTGTCAGGAACAACCACGGAAATAACCTCCTGTCTGATGATATAGTTTGAATTCCAGTGATGTCTGTGGTTGAGTGCAATCCCCGAAACTGCGTAAATAATGGTCATCCCGAAGAAGAAATATCCGAAATCCCTGTGCAGTACCCTGTTTAATTTGTATAGGTTCATCCCTGATGTAAATAAAGATAAGGCCAGGAAGCGACCTGACCTTATCCAATTCAGTTTGGAATTTTATTACTTGATTTCGTATTTGGCAAGTTTAATAAAGGGGGAGATCGCCGGATCAATACCCTTTGCCTTAAGTGCTTCGGCAACAGCCTTTTCAGCTGCGCAGTCGTGCTCTTCACCTTCTGCCTTCTCAGGGGCATCTTCACCAAGCTCGGCTTTGTTGGTTACCTCAAACTGAAACAACCCCTCCAGAACTACAGTCCTTCCTTCAAGTTCTACACTAAACTCACTGGCCAGATCACCAAGCTGAACATGGACGCTCAGGTCTGAATCACTCCCCTTTACCATCATCTTGGAACCGCTGTGACGGCACATATGGTCAATCACACCTTCTACTTTCACAACCTTGTCACCAAACTCCAACGGATTCGTCACCAGGTCGCCAATTGCTGTAACAGGTATGGCATCGGTTGCCTCAACCCCGGCCTGTTTTGTTGTTTTCTGTCCGCAACTGCTCAAAATCATCGCTACGGCTGTAATCAGTAATAGTTTTTTCATATCAGTCATTTTTCTGGTTAATTTTCACTTTTATTAACGGATGCAAAAATATTATATTTTATCTCAAATGCAACTTCCTCTCAAATTCCCCGGGCTGATCCCTGCCTTTCATCAGGCATGACCTGACGGCTCCTAGTGTCTTCTCATCGTGGGTGAGAATCAGCAGCGTATCGCCCTCCCTTAACTCGGTTGAACCATTGGGTGTTATGAAAATGCCATCACGTTTTATTATCATAATAAAGGCACTACGGGGGAACCTCAGGTCGACAATCTTCCGGCCGGCTGCCGATCCGCCTGAGGGAATCCTGATTTCGGAAATTTCCGACCTGAACGTCTCAGAGAGTTCAACTTCCAGCTGGGTGCGCCTTCTAACTCTTTCCGGCAGACTGACATGAAGCAGTTTTGCCACAAATGGAAGGGTAGTTCCCTGGAGGAGAATCGATGTTACCGAAATAAAGAATACAATATTGAATATTGATCCGGCCTTCTCTATGCCTGCAATCAGGGGGTAGGTTGCAAATACTATGGGCACAGCCCCGCGCAGTCCTACCCATGACAGGAAAACTCTTTCGCGGTTCCGCAGCCTGAATGGTATAAGGCTGAGGTAAACACTAAGGGGCCTGGCGATAACGATCAGGAAGATTGAGATGAGCAAACCTATACCCACAACAGGCAGAACCGTTGATGGCGTGACAAGCAGACCCAGTGTCAGGAAAAGCACTATCTGCATAAGCCATGCGAAGCCGTCGAAAACCTTGATTATTGTCTTCTTGTGAATAAGGTCCTGGTTGCCAAGGTAAACCGCTGCAATATAAACCGCGAGAAATCCGTTACCCCCTGCAAAGTCTGAACCTGCAAATGCAAAAAACATTAGCGCTATTACCAGCACCGGATATAAACCTTCATAATCGAGCCTAATGCGGTTTATCACCAGTTTTCCAAAATATCCCGTGGCCAGTCCGAGTACGGCACCCACAATAAACTGCCTGAGGAAGAAGGGAATGATACTCCAGCTGCTCTTTTCCGGGTCGGTAATCAGCATTATGAATGTCAGAACAAGGAAATAAGCCATCGGATCGTTACTGCCGCTCTCAAGTTCAAGGGTCGGCCTGAGATTGTGCTTCAGACCGGTATTTTTCGAACGAAGTATTGAAAATACAGCCGCCGCATCGGTTGATGCCACAATGGCCCCCAGAAGCATACCCTCAATTATTGTGAAATCGGAAACCAGCGAAATGAAAACACCCACCGTAAGCGCAGTAATAACCACTCCTATGGTTGAAAGCGATACCCCCTGCCATAGTACCGGCCTCACACTCCTCCACTCGGTATCGAAGCCACCGGAAAAGAGAATGAAGTTAAGTGCGACAATACCAATGAACTGGGCAATTTGAGGGTCGTTGAACTCAATTTTGCCAATGCCGTCATTGCCGGCAAGCATCCCTATCAGCAGGAAGAAAAGAAGTGTCGGAACCCCGAATCTGTACGATGTTTTACCGGCCAGTATGCTTATGAAAAGCAATATCGACCCGATCAATAATATGTTCTCGGTGGTTATGCTCATTGGCCCTGGTGCCTCACAGCGGCAACGGGTAAAGATAACACATTACCGGTGAAAATCAGAATCTGAACCCCATGCTGGCCGACGGCGATGGTAGTATGGGCCAGCTGTAGAATATGTTCACCCCGGCCCTGAAGTAGAACCTGCTCTTGTTGGTGTAGCGGTACATAAGCGGAAACATGCCGACGGCAATATCGTGGTAAATGGTTCCCTCGAAGAATTCAACTTTTGAAACCAGTCCAAACCCTATCTCCAGATGATGATTTTCATAGGGTTTGGTGATGTAGGAATAGGTAATCGGGATACAGACAGACTCGGTGAAGTCCGGCAGAATACCCACCCTTATGCTGTGCCGGTACTTGTCGCCGAAGAAGTGTTCAAAATTTAACGAAATGAATCCCGTTGTGAAATCGCGGGGAGTGGGGTAAACCTCTCCGTATATGCCGTTGCGCAAGCCTCTAACTGCCTGAAAATACTGGGCATTGGCCGTAGAATGGACTGCAATAATACACAGCAGTGGCAGTATTGCTCTCAACGTACTAATCTTCATTATTTTACGAATATATGGCTGGCTTATTGGAACCTTTTTTTCAACCCGAAGATATTACTTTTTCCGAACTCATGTTTAGTAATACATACCTGACCCCGGACCCAGCGGAAGGTGCAGGAGAATCCATATTATCAGCAGTAATGTCCATACAATGAAAAACATAACCGAGTAAGGCAGCATGGTGGAGATGAGGGTTCCGATACCCGCTTTCTTGTCGTACTTCTCAAAATATACGATAATAAGGGCGAAGAAACTCATCATTGGCGATATGATGTTGGTTACACTGTCGCCAACCCTGTAGATCGCCTGCGACAGCTCGGGCGAATAACCCATCAGCATGAACATCGGTACGAATACCGGCCCAAGTATTGCCCACTTTGCCGAGGCGCTACCCATAAACATGTTCAGGAACCCCGATAGCATAACAAACATAATGGTAATGGGTATCAGGCCCAGGTCGGCTTCCTTCAGGAATGTTGCCCCTTCAACGGCAATGATGAGTCCCAGGTTACTCCACCTGAAGTAAGCTACGAACTGGGCCGCAAAAAATACCAGAACAAGGA
>VGGM01000085.1 GCA_016868515.1 Bacteroidota bacterium
TTCTTTGTGTCATACCAGCCCCTGTTTGCAAATATCCTGATACTGTCTCCGTTAATTTCTGTTGGTCCGGTAAACAGAACAACTTCCGTTTCCGTATTGTAGTTCATGGTATCAGCAGTTATCACATAGTCAGGGCCTGTGATCATGATGCTCTCGCTGAAATGAAACATCTTTTCGTTGGTGTAGTAGACCCCTTTTCTGCTTATCAGTTCATCGTCTCCATTAATTATCTTACCCTGATTGTTGTAGTAAGCCACCCTGTTACTTACATCGTAGTTGATAACATCAGTTTCTAAGACAGTCTCTTTATCAATGAGTTGCACATTTCCTCTAACGAATGCTTTTTCAGTGTTACCATCGTAGAATAGATAATCGCCTGTGAGTGTCAGTGTGTCTCCCTGTTCAATCCTGATATTACCAAAGGCAGTTACCTGGTTTCTCTTGTCGTTATGGTAGGCACTGTCACAGTACATTATAGCATCGTTGTGCCTGATCTTTACATTGTTACGGAAGATTATCAGATCGGGATCAATGCCGGCATCACGTCCCATCCTGCCGAATGACAGAATCTCAATTTTCCTTTTTTCAGCTGAGGGGTTGCGCTCCTGGGCGATTACGGGTTCGAGAAGAGAGACAATAAAAAGACAGACTGCTGCAATCAGATGATACAATCGATATGGATAGAATTTGGAAGAGTATTGAATTACTTTAACCATTTGCTATAGGTGAATTCACATTTTTTGAATTCATCGCTCACCCTGATGTACGTAACTTCAAACTTTTTTTCAACCCATTCCTGGTATTTCATTAACTGCTTTTTCGCCAGCGCGTAGCTCATAAGCAGTTCATAGTCATCGCCAATAGTTGCCCGGTGAGCAGGAATCTCCTTGTCGAGTCTGACAATTCTGAATACTGTTTTATTAGCCTCATCGACTGTTCTGAATGCATCAGAGACCTCACCTACCTTAAGATTTCTGACAATCTGGAACATATCCTTGTCAAGTTCCTCCAGGGCAAAAATCGGGGTTATCTGATCACGATCGCCACTGACCATCTTACCGCCGTTAACGCGGCTCTCCTTATGGGTTGAAATAAGCCTGGCGGTTGTCTCAAAATTTATACTGTCAACTCTTATAAGACCTGCAATTGAGTCAAGAGTAGAAGTAGCCTTAAAGATGTCTTCAACGCTTAATTTGGGTTTTATGAGAATATGTCTGGTGTTAACCATGTCGCCTTTCCGATCAATCAGCTGGATTATATGGAAGCCGAACTCTGTCTCCACCACCCTTGATACCGTGTTATTCTTTAGACTGAATGCTACTTCGGCATACTCTTTGGCAAGGGTTGCCCTGGTCTGGAAACCAACTTCACCACCATTGATAGCCGACCCTTCATCTTCAGAATAGAGTCTGGCCATCACTTCAAAGCTTTTACCTCCTAGTATTTCACTTCTAAGTTCAAGAATTCTCTGGCGTGCTATTAGCTTATTCTCTTCATTTGCAGGAGGATCAATCTGAACTATGCTCAGTTCAACCATAGCCGGAACCAGCGGTATGCTGTCGGGAGGAAGAGAATTATAGTACCGTTTCACATCGGTAGGAGTAACTGATATTCCCTGAGTGATTGTGGCCTGCACTTCCCCTACCATTCTGGAGTCAATAAGCATTTCCCTCAGATCTGATTTGATTTCGAAAATAGATTTATTCCAGTAGCTTTCGAGCACCTCTTCCGACCCGGCATTTGCGATGAAAGTATTCAGTCGCATGTTCAATTCTCCCTCAACCGACGATGGGGTTACAATAATGCTGTCAAGCCTGGCCTGATCAATGAAGAGTTTCTGTTCCACCAGTTCTTCAAATACATTGCATCTGAGTTGATCGACAGGTACCCTGGAACCGCCTGCACGGAGTTGCAGCACTGTCTCTTCAATTTGTGACAGCAGTATCAGTTCATTGCCGACAACGGCAGCCACTGACTCTACCAGTTTTTGACCGTTTAGGTTCAGGTTTATCGAGAGACTCAGCAGTGAGGCTGTGAAAATGGTTATGTATCTGGTCATACCTATTGATATAATTTATAAATATCGGTTCGTATAGCTTCGGTGAAAATCCCGTTCTCAAGATCCTGAAGGAAATCCATCTTTCTATTGTTCAGTATTATAGACAGGATGTTTGTTCTTGCATAATCGTAGGGAGCAATCGTACCCCTGAGTTTATAATCACGTATTCTCACATAGTAATTGAAAAGTGAATCACCTGTTTCGTAGAACACATTCCGCCTCAGGAACTCTTCCTGATTCTCTACCACTCCTGGCAATTCCGAAATCAAAATAGAAAAGGGTATCCATTCCTCACCAAAATCATCGAATTTATCTGCAAACTGGTAGCACCACAATTCCAGTTGGGCAAGGCTGGTCGGATCATCAGACCGCAGAAGATACGATACCCTGTCAGAGTTTGGAACTCCTGACGGGACTTTAATGAATAGAGCCTTTATAATGTTATTGCTGAGCACAAAAGTAGATGAACTTGAAGCATAATAGTTTTCAATCTCTGTCTCACTGATTATGGTATCGAGTTTCTGGCTTATCATCTGTTGCTGATAGCTATGAATAAGAAGATTTGTTCTGATCTCGTCGAGTTGCGTTTCAACCTCATTCCTGAATTCAGTTGTCACGTTCTCTATAGCCTTAAGCTTCATTATCTCTCTTTTCGCCCATTTGTTTATATAATTCTGGATAACAGCGATACTATCGGCCTCTGACATACCCGGTTGCACCAGCCCCGGAATCTGATCGTAGTACAATACTTTATCACCGGCTCTTGCAACTGCTATTCGCTGTGGCTGGGATTTGAAATCCCCGCACGAGGTACCTGCAATAAGAACCACCAGAATTAAGCCAGCCAGACTAGTTTTTGCCATTCAGTTTTGCCTTAAGTTCATCAAGAAGTCTCTCATTTACCCAAACGGTGTATCTCTTCTTTAATTGTTCCATCCATTTTTCTTCAAGGTGAGTCTGGTAGGCAGCAGCAACTTCATTTCTGATTTCTTCAAACGGTTTTGGTTCAGGCGAATGAACCTTAGTAACTTCAATTACTGAAGGCATCCCTCTCCACTCATGGGTATAGGTACCCCGTTTGTCTATGTAGCTGTCAAGTACAATGTCATCACCCCTGTGCCATTTTCCCTCATTAATCACCACCGATGTATCGTTAACTGAGGAAAACCTTCCAATGATCTTTGCATCGCCATTCCTGCTGTTTCCATATTTCCTCACCAGTTTTTCAAGGGTATTAATGGTGCCCTTACCCCTTATACTGTAGATTTTTGCAGTGATTGATGGTTCCCCGGGATAATCATCCATGGTTTCCCGGTAAAAGGTTAACAATCCTGTGCTGTCAGTATACGGTTTGTTCCAAACCTCCCTGGAGTTAATCTCAAAGAGAAGCATTCCGTCATGGAATTCCTTGACAAGATATCTGAAATCGGGGTACTTGAATTCCAGCCTGCTATCCTCGTATGAAATAAGCATTTCAGCATAGTTGTTTTCGATCATCTGATTTAAGATGGCACTGGCATTCATACCGTTGAAAGCATCAATATTGTTTTCGATCATTGTTTTAAGTGACGGCAGTGTCATTTCGCCACCATCGAAGAAGAAGACCTTCACATTTACAGGATTCCCGGGTACGAACTCTTTCCCACCTGAAACAATAGCAGAGTCTGTTATTTTCGCAACTTCGTCTATAAGACCCTGATTTAGAACGAAGTTATATTCTGTTTTGAGTTTTTCCACCAGCGACCGGCGGGCTGCAGTATTGAGGTAAGATTCTGACAACCTTGATTCAAGAGCACTTCTGTTATCTTCAAAACTACCCAGTGGTTTCCTTTCCAGCAGCTTAATAATGTGCCAGCCATATGGGGTCCTTACCGGCCCGGATATATCCCCTGTACTGGTAAGTGCGAATGCAGCCTCCGAAAACTCGGAGACTATTTCCCCGGCTCCAAACCACCCCAGTTCTCCACCTCCTGAAGCTGACTCCCGGTGGTCAGACTCCTTTGAGGCCACCTCTTCGAAAGAGGCTCCCTGCCTTATCTTACCAAGCAGTGTTTTAATTGTTTCTCCGGCATCAATCCAATCCTGATCGGAAGCCCCTGGAGGCATCGCTTTCATTATATGGGCAACCCTTATTCTTCCAGACGATACCCGTTTTCCATTTAGCCTGATGATATGATAACCATAGGGTGTTCTGACCGCTCCGGACAGATCACCGGGGTTCATATCGTAAACAGCATCTTCAAATTGGCTAACCATTTGCATGGCTGTAAACCATCCCAGATTACCACCGTTTACTGCTGCTGAGGGATCATCTGAGGTTGCCCGGGCAACCTCGCTGAACGACTCACCTTCAGTTATTCTGGTTCTCAGTTCAATTGCTTTGCTGAATGCTGCTGCCGAATCGGCAGGATTGGCACCCGGGGGGCATGCTATGAGAATATGTGAGGCATTAACTTCATATTGAAGCCTTTCGAAGGCCTTTAAAAGAATTCCTTCCCGGGCTTCCTTATCGATAAGATAATCTCTGGCAAGCTGATTCCTGTACCCCTCAAATTCATTTCTGAAAGCCAGAGTGGTATCCAAACCCTCATCAACTGCCTGTTCGACCTTTAACCTGAATATCAGGAACTGGTTGAAATACTCATCGAAGTCCGGCCTGTCACCTATTTCCCGGTTTTTTGAATAGAGTCTGATGAATTCCTCGGCTGTGATACCTGTATCATTTACCCTGAGCAGTACTCTGTCATCCGATTGTGCCTTCAGCGTTGAAAACAGAAACAGTAACGTAATGGTAATCAATGCAAAAGAAGAATTTCCATGCATAGTCTTAAGATAAATGCTATTCAACCGATTTTCTGCTGTAATTGGGAGCTTCCCGTGTTATTGTTACGTCGTGCGGATGGCTTTCTATTACACCTGAGCCTGTTACCTTTACAAACTTCGCAGTTTTCTGGAGGGTGGCAATATTCTTTGCCCCACAGTAACCCATTCCGGCTCTCAGTCCGCCAATCAGCTGAAAGACAACCTCAGAAAGAGTCCCTTTGTAGGGTACCCTGGCTGCGATGCCTTCGGGTACCAGTTTCCCTATATCATCCTCAACATCCTGGAAATACCTGTCCTTTGAACCCATCTGCATTGCCTCAATGGATCCCATTCCCCTGTATGATTTGAATTTCCTGCCGCTGAAGATTATTGTTTCCCCGGGAGATTCCTCGACGCCAGCAAACAGCGAACCTGCCATTATGGTGTCTGCACCGGCAGCAAGGGCCTTAACAATATCGCCAGAATATCTTATACCTCCGTCAGCAATAACGGGAACCCCTGAACCTTTGACAGCTGAAGCAACGTTATATATAGCTGACAACTGGGGTATTCCCACCCCTGCAATTATTCTGGTTGTGCAAATCGACCCCGGGCCAATCCCAACCTTAAGGGCATCAGCACCTTCGTCAACAAGTTTCCTTGCTGCTTCCGCTGTGCCGATGTTTCCGGCAATAATCTGCAGGCCGGGGTAGGCTTTTCTGATCTCTTTCAATATGCTTATTACTCCCCTGGTGTGACCGTGGGCTGTGTCGATTGAGACCGCATCAACCTGGGCATTCACAAGAGCCTCGACCCTCTGCAGTGTGTCAGAGGCTATTCCGACGGCGGCTGCAACCCGCAGTCTTCCCTTGTCATCCTTGCAGGAATTCGGCCTGTCGTTGGCTTTGGTAATGTCCTTATAAGTGATAAGACCTATTAACACGCCATTCTGATCGACTATTGGAAGTTTTTCAATTTTATGCTTCTGGAGAATCTTTGCTGCCTTTTCGAGATTGGTATTAAGATCGGTAGTAATAAGGTTGGTAGTCATTACCTCCTTTATCTTCCTGCTGTAGTTTTTCTCAAATCTTAAATCCCTGTTCGTAACAATTCCCCTTAAAACCCTGTTTGCATCGACAACCGGTATACCGCCGATATGGTACTCATTCATAAGACTAATTGCCTCGGCAACATTGGCGTTATCGTGAATGGTTACCGGATCGTAAATCATCACATTCTCAGCTCTTTTTACAATCTTAACCTGTGCAGCCTGCTTTTCAACCGACATGTTCTTGTGAATTACACCGATACCTCCTTCGCGGGCAATTGCGATTGCCATTTCGGCTTCAGTTACAGTATCCATAGCTGCCGACACTACCGGAGCATTAAGCATAATGTTTCTGGTAAACCTTGAACTAAGGTCTACTTCCCTGGGGAGCACTTCACTGTAACCCGGAATCAGGAGAACATCATCGAAGGTAAGTCCTTCATAAAGTATCTTTTCGTCTAAGAATGACATTGGTAAGAGAATTGATTCGGGCCGCAAATTACAAAAAAAATACTGGTTGTTAAAACTGGCCCTGAAGGTGGGGTTAATTTTGCAAAATGTACTATATTTCACCTCGTCACTTCGGATCACATCGGGTATCACGAAAGAGGGGGTTATGTCATCATCGGCTGAAATAGGGAGACTAAGGCAGATACTTACCAGATACTGGGGGCATGCCTCATTCCGGCCTTTACAGGAAGAGATAATTCTCTCTGTCACATCGGGGCATGATACTTTAGCACTTATGCCCACAGGCGGCGGAAAGTCGGTTACATTTCAGGTTCCGGCACTGGCAACTGAGGGTCTTTGTATTGTGGTGACTCCTCTGGTGGCCCTGATGCGCGATCAGGTAATAAGGTTGAAGAGCATGGACA
>VGGM01000086.1 GCA_016868515.1 Bacteroidota bacterium
TGATCATCCCCAGGAAAAACCCTGCCACAAGACCCGCTAAACCTGCTGCCGGTGTAGTTCTCTTCGAAAGAACACCAAGAAGGAATACTGCTGCGATGCCCGGGGCGAGCAGCGACTGCACATCCTGCAGATAGGCATACAATACCTGACCCATCCCTTTCATTACCGGAATCCAGAGCACGCCCAGCACTACTATAACCACTGTGGCAATGCGTCCTACCTTAACCAGGTGCGACTCACTGGCATCAGGCCTGTATTTCTTATAAAAGTCAACCGTAAAAAGTGTTGCCGATGAATTGAACAATGAGGCCAGAGAACTCATCAGGGCTGCAAGCAGGCCGCCTACAACTATGCCCTTGAATCCTGACGGCAACAGTTCCTTAACCAGTGTCGGAAAAGCTGCATCACTGTGAGTAAGGTTCATCAGGCCCCTCTCGTTTAGAGCAAATGCGAGCATCCCGGGTATCAGAAATATGAATACCGGTGTAAGTTTTAGGTAAGCTCCGAATATTGTACCTCTGCGGGCCTGCTTCTGATCACGCCCCGATAAAACCCTTTGAACTATATACTGATCGGTACACCAGTACCAGAATCCGATGATGGCCGAGCCGAGAAGAACACCTGTCCAGGGAAAATCAGGATCCCTGGGAGATCTGATAAGTGAGGTCATGGTATCTCCGAATTCGTTAACCGGAGTTGTTCGGCAAATCTCCATCATCTCACCCCAGCCACCCAGTTTCACCAATCCTATTACCACTACCGCCAGTGATCCTATAAGTAAAACCGGCGTCTGCAGAACCGAGGTGTACAGCACCGCCTTCATACCACCAAAAACCGTATAGAGCCCCGTAAGAACCACAAGACCTATCGCACTTATCCAGAAGAAGTCAATACCCATTATCGACTCAATGCCGAATACCTGCTTGAATACCACACCCCCGGCATATACCGTTACCGCTACCTTCGTCAGAACATAGCTTACAAGTGAGATTATGGAAAGGAATCCTCTCGATTGTGAATTGTACCTTCGTTCAAGAAATTCAGGCATGGTAAAGACACCGCTGCGCGCATAGAAAGGAACAAAAAGCCATCCAAGCAGCAGTATAAGCCAGGCCTGTATCTCCCAGTGAGCCATGGCCATACCACTCGACGCGCCTGCACCAGCAAGGCCCACAAGATGCTCCGACCCGATGTTTGAAGCAAAAATCGATGCCCCTATGGCAATCCATGTGGCATCCCTCCCTGCAAGAAAATAATCTGCCGAAGTATCTGACTTCTTCCTGACTACCCAAATGATTACCCCTACCAGTCCGGCACCGAATAATCCCAATACTAACCAGTCAATTGTTGTCATGTCAGTTTGTTTTGTATATCATTTCTATATCCCCTAAAAAGGAATTTTTCCGATGACCAATATAAAACAATTTTATTTTAATTGTACTATTTACACTTTAAATTTTTATTTTTAATGCTGTAGAATATCAGTCCTGGTCAAAAAAACCGTAGGAAAAGGTTCAGGCCCGGTTTTTGCTGTTAACCAACTATGATATATATTTGGTGAAAAAACCGGACACCATTCTCAATAGTGCAACCGGAGTACTTAGTCAGGAATTTTAATCTGTTGTACCAATTCAGATGGATTATGAAAACATTAACCCGGATTCTCTGCCTGATCGTATTAGCCGCTCCTCTCTCATGCAATAAGACTGAATACGAACTGGCCGACGCTGCCGAAGCAGGCGTATGGACCCTTCTCGATACCGGGTCGGGTCTGCCTTCAAATCAGGTTCAGGATATAACCCTCGACCGCGACAACAACCTTTGGGTTACCTTCCCTTCAAACGGAGCGGCAAGACTCAGAAACAGCGCATGGACCGTCTTCAGGACCTCAAACAGTTCAATTCTCAGCAACGCTGTCACTGCAGTGGCATCTGACAGCGGGGGAACAATAATTATCGGAACTACCGACGGTATCTCGATCCTCTCTGCAAACGATCAGTGGACCTCCTACCGTGACCCCGACGCTGCTGCGATGATTATTAACTGCATTAAGGTAACAAGAGCCGGGCATATCTATGCAGGAACACCTGACAGGGGCCTTTACATAAATACCGGTTCGGGATTCACGCGGCTCGATGAATCGGCATTTCCCAATGTCAGAGCCATTGAGGAGGACGTCAACCGGAACGTGTATGTGGGTACCGAGAATGGCATCAGAAGATGGAATGGTTCAGCATGGTCGGTTATCACTACTTCATCGGGATTACCGTCAAACAAGGTAACAGCCCTGCGTTCCGACAGTCGCAACCGCCTGTGGGTAGGAACTGCCGACGGTAACAGGGTTGCATATATCGACCAGACGGGTGTAAGGCAGATATCGCTTATGGCCGGCATAACCGCTACTTCTGTTTCCGATATTCACGAAGACAGAAGCGGGAACATCTGGTTCGCAACGAACGGAAAGGGGTTGATAAGGTACGACGGTGTCATTCCTCACTCTTACAAGGTTTACAACGGGTTCTTTGAAGATGTTGTTAACTGCATTGAAGAAGATGCCGACGGGAACCTCTGGTTCGGGCTCAACAGCAAGGGTCTCGTAAAGTACACCCTTCCAATTAACAAGTAAAGGCCATGAAAAAACAAACACTCCTCACGGTTCTTCTGGCAGCAGTGTACGTTGTGGCAAATGCACAGACCTCTGTAATCAGACCCGATAAATATACTCTCCTCACCATGCCGTACAACCAGAGGCAGCTTACACTTTACAAAGGCCAGGTTCAGGCCAATGCCGGGTATAAATTCTCGGTAATGGCACGGCAGTTCAGCTCAGCCGGCGACCTTGAAGTGCTGCGTAATATGGGCATCGCTTCGGTTTATCACTATTATTTCGCTGAGATGAAGTATGGAGTTGCACCGTTCCTCGAGGTCGGTGCAATGACGAACTTCATGAAAAGGGGTGTGCGATCTCAAACCGTAACCTATGTAAGTGCTGACGAAACTGTTAAGGTTAATAACCTTACAGAGGAAAAGGGGATGGGCGATTTGCTCCTTACAGCCACTCTCCGGCTGCCGGTTGAATTCAGGATTGCCGACATAAGCGCCGGTGCAGGTTTGTTAATCCCTTCTGCAAAACATGAACCCGAAAAACCGACACATACGGTCTCAAATGTTCTTTCTGAATCATCATATACCGTCAACTACCAGTATCACAATACTATAGGCAACGGAGTGCCTGTGTATCTGTTCTCGGCAAATGCCAAAATAACACTATCCGGTTTCACCCTGGCAACCTCATTCCTCATGAAGGATCCCGTTCGTGAAGGTGAAAACTTCAGGTGGAACCAGAATCTTACCGCCAACCGGACTTTCGATTACTCAACCAGTACTTACAAATTTCTTCCCGACAGGTCATTTGAAATCGGAACTGCGCTCCATTTCCAGGCAACCGGGTGGCTGAACGCATTTATGAACCTGGGGTACATGAATTCAGGCGGCGGTTGGACGGAATACTGGGGCAAGAGATACCGGAACCCCGATAGGTGGATGATTTCGCTTGAACCGGGACTTGAAATCCAGGTATCTCCGGCTGTTACAATTTATCAGAAGGCCGGATTCCCGTTATCAGGCAAAAATACATACGCACCTTTTTATATGTATATTACTGCCAGCTTCAACACCTTCGCGTTTTACAGATAACCCTTACCCGATGGCAAGATCATTTGTCGCATACCTGCTTTCAATCTTAAGTCTGACCGCAACCGGTCAGATTGAAAAGCAGCTCCTCCCTTCCGACATCAAACAACAAACCGTGGTAACGGAACCTGTTACCCTCTCACGCGGCTTCTTTCGATCAGGATTCTGGGTTTCGTACGGGGTGGTCGACAAGTATTTCGATTACGAGGGAACCAAAAAGTACTACCTCAACAGCACCTGGGGATCTGCGACATCATATCTCTTCAATTTTCAGTATGGCATTACATCGCGTCTGATGGTCGACATAAACATTCCGGTGAATTCAGCAAGGGAACAGTTCAGCGGACTAACCGTACAGCCTGAAATAAATGCCGATGCACCAGAGACCTCAAACCTGAAAGGCAAAGGTATCGGCGATGGAAGTGTCAGGCTGGCCTTTCAGGTAATTGATGAGAAGAATCACAGAATCTCACTTACGGGCACCCTTGAGGCAACAATACCCACAGGCGAAAAAAACCCGACCAATATAAGGAACCTGCGGGAATACAATCTTCCAACCGGAAGCGGCTTCTGGTCAACAGGCGGAAAGCTGATGGCACGTACCATACTATACCCATATTCAATAACCGCATACGCTGGTTATGTAAGCAGGTTTTCCGGCAAGAAGCTGGCTACCCCGTCCGATCTTGCCGAAACCGAATTCCGCGATGGTAACTCATTCGAAGCCGGCGGGAGTTTTAACCTGCACCTGAATGACTGGATTGTAACCGCCAATCACATCAGGTACCTTTACAAGGGTGAAGGTGAAATACGCGAACCATTTAACATTACCGTTCCACCGGTAACCGCCCTGTTCTTTGAAACACAGCTTATATTCCAGGTGGGGCAGCTCAGAATCGGAGAATCTGTCAGAATACCACTGGCGGGGAAAAGGATTTCAGCCGATCCCCGCTTCGAAATGCTTGTGCAATATGTCTTCTGAAAGTCTCAGCCACAGACCGCAACCAGCCTCCGGTCTCATCCGGCCGCTCTTCCAGGTATGGGGTATTATTTCACTTATTATTCTATTATCAGGCTGCGCCACACCGTCAATCATGGTTACCCAGCAGCAGCGCAAAGGCGACCAGTACTTCAACATCCACAGGTATGAAGAGGCCGCCCGCCACTATATGCAAATGATTGATGCAAGTCAGAAACTGGGTATCTACAGGAACATCGGAACCGAGGCTGCCGTAAGACGCAAGACTGCCAACTGCTTCGAAATGACCGGCGATTATGAGTCGGCTCTTCTGCACGTAAGAGAAGCCATGCTTCTTGACTCTGTTGAGAATAACATAATTAATCTGATTGAGGATTACAGGCAGGAGGGCAGGATATTCATATATATGGGATCATACAACAAGGGGATTGTCTCACTCAGCAAAGCACTGAATCTTGCCGGTTCGCTGAAGGGTTCGCTGAAGGACGACCGTAAGCTGGCAATGGCCGATACATACCTGGCCCTGGGCCAGCTTTACGCAGCAACGGGAAAGTATAAAGACGCCCTGAACTATTCTGATCTGGCTGCCGGCATTTTCAGACAAACAGGTGACACCCGCGGGGAAATGGAGGCTTATCTGAACACGGGGTCGGTATGGGCCGATCTGGGTGACCACCAAACCGCCCTTGGTTACATAAACCGTTCACTCGAAATTGCCGTGGCAGGGAAAATGGGTGTCTACAGGCACCATCAGCTCATTGCTTCAATACTTACATCCTCGGGAAGGTATGATGAAGCTATAAGCAGCCAGGAAAAGGCTCTGGCCGATGCCAGAAAATATGGTATCCGCGGCCAGATTGTATGGGCAACCATCGGTCTCGGAGACATCTACAGCAACCTGGGAGATAATGCCAGGGCCGAATTACACTACATTCAGGCCCAGAAGCTCAAGGATACAATCCCAATGCAGGCTGGTAGCCTGAAAGCTTCGCTCGATATGAGAATCGGCGAGGTAATTGAGGCCGGTAACTATTTCAGCTCCGAGAAACTTCTCACCGGTGATGGCATCAGTTCGATGCGCCTGGCCGAAATTATGGCGCTGAAAAATGAAGCCGACAGTGCTGTTATTCTCCTTGACAGGGCAGGTAACGCCTTCAGAACCGCCGGGAACATGCAGGGGCTGGCAAGAGTGAAGGTGCTGAAAGGCAAATTGCTTATCGACAAGTATGAGTATTCTGAGGCAGGAGTTGTTCTCGATTCGGCCCTGATGTGGAAAGTATTCCCTGAAACTACATGGCAGGCCTACTATTATAAGGGTATTATGCTGGAGACTCTTAACAAAACAGGCGAAGCCCTTGAATCATATAAAAGTGCCGTACGGGTTATTGAAGACGTTAGGGGGAACCTTACATCGGAAGAGTTCAGGAGTATATTCCTTGATACAAAAAGAGAGGTATACGAAAGGCTTATAAGCCTTCTTATAAGGCTGGGACAAACCAGCGAAGCATTCTACTACTCCGAAAACGCCAGGGCAAGGGCATTCTACGAAATGCTGGCAGGCAGGAATATCAATTTCGGCAGGGCTTCGGCCGATGACCTGATAATAACTGAACAGGAAAAGCGAAATGAAATCGGGAAGCTCCAGAGACTTCTGCAGGTAACAGAAACCCCTGATCACCAAAACCGCGCAGGAACAGAAGATGAACCGGAATCTCTCAGAAGATCTCTTGACAGGGCAAGGGAGGAGTATAACTCAATTCTGCAGCAGATAAGGACATCAAAGCCCGAGTATGCCGAACTCATTGCCAGTAAACCGGCATCTGTCGATGAAATAAGGAAGAACCTCGATGAAGGTTCCTCAGCCATTGCCTACTGGGTTTCTGTAGAAAACTGCTATGGATGGCTTATCTCAGGGAACTCAGTTCTCTGCATTCCTCTCGGGACGGGCAGGGATAACCTAATAACCATGATTGAAGAGGCGAGAAAAGCTATCAGGTCGCTGTCGCCTGATGCCGGAGTACACCTGGGGCGACTCTATAACCTGCTGATAAAGCCATTTGAGAACCAT
>VGGM01000087.1 GCA_016868515.1 Bacteroidota bacterium
TCTCGGGAGTGTCAATAAATGCACACTGAACCCTTACAGGTTCGCTGCCGGTTGAAACGAGCATATCACCACGACCCACAAGCTGATCGGCACCGGTGGCGTCGATAATGGTCCTTGAATCGACTGACGAGAATACCCTGAAGGCTATTCGTACCGGGAAGTTTGCCTTGATGAACCCGGTAATGATATTTGTTGAAGGCCGCTGGGTTGAGATAATAAGATGAATTCCGATAGCCCTGGCTAGTTGAGCCAGCCTGCCAATAGGGCCTTCAATCTCCCTCCCGGCTGTCATAATCAGATCGGCAAATTCATCGATTATAAGTACTATATAAGGCATGTAGCGGTGCCCCTTCTCAGGGTTAAGCCGCCTGTTGATGAACTTTTCGTTGTATTCCTTGATATTCCTGGCACCGGCCATCTTCATAAGTTCAAGCCTGCCATCCATCTCAATGCAGAGTGAATTAAGGGTATTGATAACCTTCCTCGTATCGGTAATTATTGCATCTTCATCGCCTGGCAGCTTTGCCAGGTAGTGTCTTTCAATCTTTGCATATAGCGGCAGTTCAACCCTTTTTGGATCGATAAGAACAAATTTGAGCTCGGCGGGATGTTTCCTGTATAGAATTGATGTAATTATGGCATTCAGCCCTACCGACTTACCCTGTCCGGTAGCACCGGCAACCAGCAGGTGAGGCATTCTGGTGAGGTCGACAATAAATGGTTCGTTTGTGATTGTGCGGCCCAGTGCCAGGGCTATATCTGCCTTTGATTCCTGAAAAGCCCTGGACGTAATCAACGACCTCATTGATACTGTTTCGGGTTTTTTGTTGGGAACCTCGATGCCGACAGTGCCCCGGCCCGGAATAGGTGCAATGATCCTGATCCCCAGCGCTGAAAGGTTCAGTGCTATATCATTTTCCAGCGATTTGATCCTGGCAATTCTTACACCCCTCTCGGGAACAACTTCGTACAGAGTTACGGTAGGGCCAACAGTTGCCGAAATCGACCTGATATTGATCTTATGGTCAGCAAGGGCGTTGATTATATTGTTTTTGTTTTCAATAACTTCCGAATCATCGAAGGCTCCGGTTCTCTGGTATTCACGAAGCAGTGTTACAGGCGGAAACTGATACTTTGGAAGATCAAGACGGGGGTCAAAGTCTTCCATCAGACGGTGCACCTCATCGTCGCTCATTATATCGCCCTGCTCGGCCCGTGTGATGGTAATAGATACGTCTTCATCATCATTGTTTTCAACCTGCGGCTCTTCTTCCTCCTCATTCAGATCGCGCACTATCGGTTTTCTTTTGCCCTGAACGGACTGTTCATCGCCGGGGTCGATACCAGGCTCTTCATCGCCGGGAAGGTTTACGATAAATGGTTTACCGTCATCACCCTGGGTGGCAACTGTTGCTTCAGTTGCATGAGAATCAGGTTCCGGTTCACTCCCTTTCCTGTGAAAGGTGATTGGCGGTATACGCCTGATAATTGCTTCGGGACTGACCTTAAGGGCAAAGACCAGATATCCGAGTATCAGCACGGAGACCACAGCTCCTGTTCCGATTTTACCCATAAAGGCATTTAGCCAGCGTGTTATGTTGTAACCATGGGTTCCGCCCGGCCCGCTTCCGAGGAAGCCCCCTGCATCGGCGAAAAGGTATCCCAGCAGCAGAGAGATGAATATTATGGCAAATGCAAGCTTGACAGAGAGACTCCAGATTTTTATCTGCCTCAGATTCAGAAGGAAGAGACCGAGGGCTCCTGTCATTACCGGAAAGAGAAACGATCCTAGTCCGAAACCTTTGGTAATCAACAGGGATGCAAGCCAGTGGCCGCTTTTTCCCGACCAGTTCCTTACCTCAACCTCGGCAGATGAGATAACCTGATTGCCAATACTCTGGTCGGTTTTCCACCAGAAGATATATGCAATAAGTGCGAAAAGGAGATAAATAGCAAATCCGGTTAGAATAGCACCTGTTATAAATTTGATTCTTTCACCTCCCTGACCGGTGGCGCTACTGCTGCTTTTGCTGCCGTTTGGTGATGAACTTCCTGGCTTCCTGTTCATTGAAATATCTGAAGTTTCTTCGGATGAAACCTCAAAATTAGCAAAATGCAGCCAGCAAACAAAGATGTGATTTATAAATTGACCAGCCTCAGGATGTAATCATCCATTACCTCCTTTGAAACCCTGCGGTATCTCTCCCTGCGGAGGAACACTTTATCGGGGATATCCTTGCTGTAAACAGCTTCTGCTTCAAAGATGAATTCCCTCTCGCCCATAAAGAAGAAGAATTTCATAAGCACACCATCAATTTCACTGAATGGATTTGATACGTTTGGCTGTTTTATGTCTATCTCATTGGTGTACCAGATATCAAAAACCGAATCGGGCATTGAAGGCAGGGTTACAGTGGCATGGGTACAATTGTAACCCATAATGTTATCAGAGTTGCCGGTTTCCTGTATCTGCATTCCCTCCATTGCCTTCAGGCCGGGTGCGGTTTCATCAGGAACTCCGGCATAGAAAAACCGGCCCCCCATCATATTTATATAGGTGTCGTAGAGATTTTCGTTGTGATTGGCAAGGTTGGCTATTCCGGTATTACCGATAGGTGAAGTGATATCGAACAGGATTTTGTCATCCTTAAAACTTACTATCAGTGTTTTGGGCATAAGTTCGCGGGGGATGGAGCCTTCGGGTCCTCCGTATGTTATGCTATAGTGGATCTCACCCTGATTAATATCCTTCATCCTGCGGCCTTTACACGATGAGATTAGGGGGAGTGCAATTATTGCCGCGATTAAAATGCTTAAACTGGAGATTCTCACGCTTGTGATTCCTTTTTATAATTATGTAAAAATATAAATATTTTGACAGACAAAACCTCTTTTGCAGTTTTGTTTTCTTGTGACATGGTTTTGTTACGGATAGTTGCACAGACCATCGGAAATTACCGGGATTTTCCATAGATTTGCGGTTTTCACTCGTCCGGCGCTTATTCCGCAGCAGAGACGGAAGGGGAAAATAGGTGTTTAATTAAACTACAGGTTTATGCACAGGAAAGTAGCAGTTGTAGCGCTCGGCGGCAATGCTTTGTTAAGGGGCGATCAGTTAGGGACGATAGAAGAGCAGGAGGATAATACCACTGCCACCCTCGAAAACCTTATATTCCTGCTCAGGGATAATTACGAACTGGTTATAACTCATGGCAATGGCCCGCAGGTTGGGAATATCCTGATGCGCAACGATGCAGGCGAACACATGTACGGAATTGCCCAGATGCCCCTCGATATTTGTGTTGCCGATTCGCAGGGGGGTATTGGATACATGATTGAAAGGATGCTCAGGAATGTTCTGAACCGGCATGGAATTCAGAAGAATGTGGTATGCCTTGTTACGCAGGTTATGGTTGATAAGGATGATCCTGCATTTTCCGATCCGCAGAAAAGAGTCGGGAAAATTTACCCGAAAGAGGATGCTGATAAGCTTGCAGCTGCAAAAGGGTGGATTTTCAGGGAGGAGGTTAAGGCTGACGGTGGCTTTCGCAGAGTGGTTCCTTCACCGGTTCCTGTTGGAATCATGAATGAAGAAATCATCTCCGGTCTTGTCAGGGCCGGCAATATAGTCATTGCAGCCGGTGGCGGTGGTGTGCCGGTTTACATAGATGAAAAGAATGATGTAAGACCCGCCGAAGCGGTAATCGACAAGGATATGGCCTCATCACTGCTTGCAACCAGAATCGGCGCTGATGAGTTTTACATACTTACCGATGTTCCTTACATTTATATCAATTATAAGAAACCGGATCAGGAGATTAAGGAATTTCTTAACTACGCCGATGCAAAACGCTACCTCGAAGAGGGCCAATTTGCCAGGGGCAGCATGGCTCCGAAGATTGAGGCATGCCTCGACTTCATTAAGAACGGAGGCAGGAAGAGCGTGATTACGGAGGCATTCAAGCTGGAGGACAAGAAATATGGCTCGAAGATAACCATGGAGTATGAGGACTAGGGATATCTGATATCTGATATCTGATTTACGATTTACGATTTACGATTTACGATTTACGATTTACGATTTACGATTTACGATATAAGGTTTACGATTTTAGATTTGGGATTTTATAATTTATACTGATATGGCATACAATTTAAGAAACAGACATTTCCTGAAGCTCCTGGACTTTACCCCTGAGGAGATCAGGTTTCTGCTTGATCTCTCGATTGACCTCAAGAAGGCCAAGTATGGCGGATATGAGCAGCAAAGGCTTACCGGCAAGAATATTGCTCTGATATTTGAGAAGGCATCAACCCGCACGAGATGTGCCTTTGAGGTGGCAGCCTTTGACCAGGGAGCCCATGTAACCTACCTGGGTCCGAGCGGTTCGCAGATAGGGCATAAGGAGTCGATGAAAGATACAGCAAGGGTACTTGGCAGGATGTACGACGGGATTGAATACCGCGGTTTTGGCCAGGATGTTGTTGAGGAACTGGCTGAATATGCAGGTGTGCCAGTATGGAACGGACTTACCAATGAGTTTCATCCCACCCAGATACTGGCCGACTTCATGACGATGATGGAACACTCTGACAAGCCTTTGAATAAGATCAGCTACTGTTACCTGGGCGATGCCCGCAACAATATGGGCAACAGTCTTCTGGTAGGTGCAGCAAAGATGGGAATGGATTTCAGGGCAGCTGCCCCGAAGGCCTGTCAGCCCTCTGAGGAGCTTGTTGCCAGGTGCAGGGAAATTGCAAAACAGACAGGTGCCCGGATAACCATAACCGAAGATGCTGAGGCAGCCGTTAAGGGTGTTGATTTTCTCTACACCGATGTATGGGTTTCGATGGGTGAGGCTGATTCGGTATGGGAGGAGAGGATTAAACTGCTTAAGCCTTATCAGGTTAACCTCGACACAGTAAGGAAAACAGGTAACCCGAAAGTGAAATTCCTCCATTGTCTTCCGGCCTTCCATAACCGTGAAACAAAGGTGGGAGAGGAGATATTCCGGAAGTTCGGACTGGATGGGATGGAGGTTACAGAAGATGTATTTGAGTCGGAGCACTCAATAGTGTTTGATCAGTCGGAGAACAGGATGCATACCATAAAGGCGGTGATGGTTGCAACACTGGGTATGTAGGAAATACCGGCGTGTATAGACTCAGTGTCACAGAACTGACGGATAACACTGGTGCGGAGATTGACCCGTACCGGTGTTGTTTTCAGAAGAATCCTTTTATGAAATAGAAGGTGATAATAAAAGAAGCTACAAGTTTGAGTCCCACACCCATCATGAAGCCGAGCAGCGAGCCGAAGCCGGCCTTAAGGGCATAGTTCACATCATCCCTGTAAATCAGTTCACCGACGAATGCTCCTGCGAAGGGTCCTATGATAATGCCGGCCGGGCCGAGGAACAAGCCAATTATAAGGCCCACTGTTGCGCCTCTGGCGCCGTATTTTGATCCTCCGAACTTTCTGGTTCCCCAAATTGGCACGATATAGTCGAGTATCGTTACCACAGCTGCTATTATTGCCAGTATAATGAGTGTTTCCCTGCTGAATTCGGCGAATTTCGAGAAGTGCAGAAGCAGCAGACCGCCAAAGCTGAGCGGTGGTCCCGGCAATACCGGAAGCAGGCAGCCTACAATGCCCAGGATGATAAGTAATACAGCGCCTGCAAGGAGAAGATATTCGCCCATTAATAATGATCAGTTCCTGTTAACGTTTACCAAGTTCATCGAAATCGACTTCATTGAAGTCGTTAAGAGAGTCATCTGACGTATCGGCTGCAGCCTGCTGTTTCACACCGTAGGGCAATGTTTCAGCTTTTTCAATTGCCTCGCTGAGGCCCCCCATGAATTTATCAAAGTCCTCCTCATAAAGGAAGATTTTATGTCTGGCGTAGAAAGGGTTACCCGATTCGTCAATCTTTCTCTTACTCTCGGTAATAGTGATATACCTTCCATTTTCGCGGATTGTTCTGACATCGAAATAGTAGGTTCTTGTACCAGCTCTGACAATTTTGGAGAAGATTTCATCTTTTCTCATTCCGTCCCCGGGTGTGCGATGATCTTCGTTTCTGAATTGGGATCCTTCCATTATTGGTTTCTATGCTATCAGGTTTATAGGTATGTCAAAAGTAGAAATAATTTCTACAAATCAAAACCAGGCCGGTTCGCTGACAATGCAAAACGGATTTCTTCCTGATGTGGTTTTTTTAATTATTTTTGCAGGCTGTTACAAGGCTCTTTGTTATTTATGATAAGCAGACGATTGTTGAGAGTGAAGGCACTGCAGGTAATCTATGCCTTTAACCGGAAGGAGGGGAATGATCCCTTGACCGCAGATAAGGAACTGGAACTGAGTATCGGCAAGGCTTATGACCTTTATCTCTATCTTCTTCTCCTGCTTGTTGAACTCCAGTCGGTTGCCAGGGAGAGGATTGATACGGCCCTGAACAAAAAGATGCCGGCATGGGAGGACCTTCATCCTAACCGGAGATTTGCTGACAATATCATCCTTGAATGCCTCGGGCTGAGCAAGTCACTGGAGCGTGAGGCCACGCGCAGGGCGGTTACGTGGCATGGGTCGGCGGAAATATCAAGGGTCCTTTTCGGGCGGATGACAGCATGGCCCGGTTTTGCGGAATACATGAGGTCGCAGGACAACAGTACCGGT
>VGGM01000088.1 GCA_016868515.1 Bacteroidota bacterium
TTCACCAGCCACGAGAAAGATGCCTACGGCCATGCCAAACTCGGCGGAATAGGCGATGTGGTGTCGAATGAGATAAAAAACCTTACCGCAAAATTCAATCACGGCAAAACCATCAACATTATCAACCAGAAGCTGGGATATCTTGTAAGGGGCGGAGATCCCGATGCAGTAGACTCAATAGTGCCAATGGCTTACGGGAACCTTGCTCTTGATCTTATCCTTAAGGGCATCCATGGCAGGGTTGTGGTACTCAAAAACGGCAGGTACGATAATGTACCCATCGACGTGGTTACTGCCTCGAAAAAGGTGGTGAAGGTGTCAGATTACTACAATACAGAGCGGCTAAGACCTTTCTATCACAGTTTTGAGATGAAACCGTTCTTCCTCATGGCTGCAGAGTATTAAAAACCTGAGAGTTACCGATACTGATGATCAGCACCCCGGGCTTTTCAACAGTAATGATTATTTTTATAGAAATCCGGCATCTTGGAAAAGGGTACAGTAATCAAGTCAACAGGTAAACATTTTATCGTTCTCGGTGACAGCGGTACCCGGGTCCTCTGCTCAATAAAAGGCCGGTTCAGGGTAAGGGAGATCAAAACCACCAACCCTGTTGCTGTTGGCGACAGGGTCTGTTTCCAGTCTTACGGTGACGGAACCGAGGGAATAATTTCACGACTTGAACCGCGGGACAACTATATAATCAGAAAATCATCAAATCTGTCGCATGAGGCACAGATTATTGCCGCAAATATCGATCAGGCAGTGGTTATGGCCTCCGTCATCAACCCTGAGACCCCGGTTGAATTCATTGACAGATTCCTTGTTACGGCGCAGGCATATTCAGTACCCGCAGTTGTGCTGTTCAACAAACTCGATCTGTGCCGGCAGGAAGATACAATGAAGCTCGGGTATTATATGAATCTGTACAAAACCATAGGGTACCATACTCTTGCCATTTCGCTTACTACCGGGGAGAATACGGGCCTTCTTCCCGAACTGTTCTCAGGAAAGATATCATTACTGGCAGGAAACTCAGGCGTGGGCAAATCAACAATGCTTAATCTGCTTAACCCTGAGCTGAATCTGAGGACCCGGGAGATATCATCATATCACCGCCAGGGGAAGCATACAACTACATTTCCCGAGATGCACCCGATGCCGTTCGAAGGAGCAATAATCGACACGCCCGGAATCAGGGGCTTCGGGGTTATCGACCTTGAGAAGGGCGAAACATACCACTTTTTTCCTGAGATATTCCGGGTTGCTGCAGCCTGCCGTTTCAATAACTGCCTTCACATTAGCGAACCCGGCTGCGCTGTAATAAGCGCAGTTGAGAGCGGCGAAATTGCATGGACACGATACAGAAGTTATATCAGTATAATGGACGATGGCGATTCAAGGTACAGATGAGTATGATAATGACAATATTGGGTTAACTTTATAGCCGCCAACAAATCAATCCCCGGGGGAGAATGAAACGAGCCACAATTATTGCAATTGCCCTCCTGATAGTGATTGGAGTAGCCAACTACTACTACTATTCAAACCTGTTCAGGAAACAGATACAATATATTTCCGACCTTCTTGACAGACAGGTTCAGACAATCGGTCAGGAGGTGGATGAATTCAACCTCTTTTTTACCAGCGACCTTTCAAAGATCGACTTTACCGATGATATCGGCCGGTTTTTCGATGATGCAGCCATAAATATGAGGGCAACCGAAAGACTTAAATTGTATTTTATTAAATACCAGGACTTTATTACCGGGATTTCAATTATCAATGATCGGTCTGACGTCTTTAACATTGCCCTTGATGAAACGAAGGAGGGTTTCAGGAAGGGGCTGTTCACGAATGAGGATTACTGGCTGATGAACACTTTCCAGACACACGATCAGCAAAAGATATATCAGCAGGATGCGATTGTTTTTGAGGGGAGTAAATACAATTATTATCATCCCATACTCAATTCCGCAGGGGAGGTGGTGGCCAATTTCAGGGTCAGTGTCGATCATAACAGGTATTTTTCAGCTCTTTTCGACCGCTTCAAGACCGAGCAATACCAGTGGCAGTGGCTTGTTACTGACGAAGGAGAGATTGTGAAAGACAAGTTTCTGGAAAGGGAACTTGAGTTGAATCCCGAAAGCACAGTAACCTACGAGCGTATAAGGCAGATAGTTGATGATATTACCGAAGGCTCAACCGGCAATATCAGGCATCGCGTTACAGTGAACGACGACAGCCGTACCATAATTTCTTCATATTGTCCGGTCAGCCTTCTGGCCGGAATGGATTACGGTATCGTTTTTTCCGCTCCGACCGATTTTTTCCAGACATATATCATCAGGAACTCAACATCCATAGTGGTTTCCACCCTGTTGATTATTATCATCATAATACTGGTATTCAATTGGCATTTCCGCCGCGATCGTTCAAAAATGATTAATGCCCGTGATGCGGAAAGGATGCTTGACAGACTGATTGACGAAATGCCGGTTGGGGTTATTATCTATAATTCAGGAAGGGAAATTCTGAAGGCAAACAAAATCTCGGCCGGCTTCTATTCATATGCCGTTGAAGAAGATATGACCGGGAAGATATTCCCTGAAACACATCTCTCAGACGATTCCGATTACTTCTCCAGATATCTTGGCGGCAAATTCAGCCCCGAACAGTTTGTAATAATCAGGAAAGAGGTAGGCGAACTTGTTCTTTTCCGGAGCAGTATCCCGGTAAGGTATCATGGCGTTGATGCTACCATGGAGATTCTCATTGATGTAACAATGCTCGAATCGGCCAGAAAAAAGGAGGAGAAGGCCAATGTCGCCAAAACCGAGTTCCTCGCGAGGATGAGCTATGAAATAAGGACACCCCTCAATGGTATTATCGGCATGACCGACATGCTGGCAAAACACGACCTTGAGCCTGAGTCATCGGAAATGGTGTTGATTCTCAGGCGCTCAACTGAATTGCTGCTGGGTATCATAAATGACATTCTCGATTTCTCAAGCATCGAGTCAGGGAAAATTATTCTTGACGAGATACCATTCGATCTTCACCAGGAGCTGGCGTTTTGCGTCGATCTGGCTCAGAGCCGCATTGAGGGAAGGGATGTAAGAATGAACTGTATGGTCGACATTTCCGTACCTGAAAAGATTATTGGAGACCCGTTCCGGCTACGGCAGGTTCTGACCAACCTTACACACTTTGCAGTTCAGAATACTGAATCGGGAAAAGTTGCAATCAACTGCCGGCAGAAAAGCATTAAGGAGGGGGTTATTACCCTTGAGTTTGAAATCAGCGACACGGGCAGGGGGCATGAAAAGGCTGAACTGAAGACTATTTTCGGCGATTTCGTGCAGGCTGAGACAATGTCGGCAAGAACCAGAAGCACGCCGGGACTGAGTACTGTCCTTGCCAGGCAGATGATTGAGATCATGGGTGGTAAGCTGATGGCCTCATCTCCGTCAGGCCTCTCAGACGATGATCGTTACCCTGGCACAAGGGTGCTGTTTACGATTAATGTCTATTCAAATGAACGTGTTCCCAAAACCTACGATAAGTCAGCGGTACGGTCATTTTCCGATATAAGGGCGCTTGTTGTTACCGGTGTTCAGAGCCGCGATGAAGATCTTCTCTCCATTTTTCACAAGGCAGGCATCAGGACGTCAGTTACAACATACAATAAATCGACCATAAACCAGCTTCGTGCCAACAGTGCCTCCGGGACTGACAGATACAATCTTATTGTCCTGCTTGATGAAGCGGAAATGAGCGGATTCGAAGTAGCCGGGGCGCTGAAGCTGAATGACATGCACCCTGAGTATGCCATTATTCTTATTAGCTCGGCAGATATGAAGGGGAACTACCTGAAATGCCTTAATATGGGAGTCGACCATTACCTTGTTAAGCCGCTGGGCGAAGAGGAGTTGTACGATGCAATACTGCAGTGTTTCCCCATGGCAAAGCCGGAGGAGATGAATGAATCAAGGCATGCCGTTTCAGATCTGGAAATTCTTGTTGCAGAAGATAACCAGCTCAACAGCAGGGTTATGGAGAAGATGCTGGGCAGTATGGGGTATAATCCCGACTTTGCTTCCGACGGCAGGGAGGCCTGCTCCATGGCCGGCAAGAAGCAATATGATGTGGTTTTTATGGACCTGATCATGCCGGTAATGGATGGCTACGAGGCATCCAAAAAAATATCTGGAAATCCCCGGCCTCCCCTGATAGTGGCATTTACAGCCGACAATATGCCGGAATCGAGGCGAAAGGCTGAATTGTCGGGAATCCGTGAATTTGTCAGCAAACCGGTAAGGATTGAACACCTCAGGAGCATACTGAGGAAGCATTTTGTTGACAGGCATTGATATGCAAAGCAGAAGAATAGGGGCTGAAGAATTCATTGAGCTTTCAGGTTCATTGCCAGTAGCCGATACCCGTTCCCCGGGAGAGTACCTGTCGGGTCACATGCCCGGTGCCGTGAATCTCCCGCTCTTCGATGATTCTGAGAGGGCAGCTGTGGGCCGCCTATACAGGAAGGAAGGACGTGCCGGCGCGGTGAGTGAAGGACTGAAGCTCACCGGCCCGAAACTCGAAACAATTTTCTCGCGGGGAACTGAGCTGTCAGGTGGCCGAAATCTGCTGATGTATTGCTGGAGGGGGGGACTTCGCTCTGAGTCTGTGGCCTGGCTGCTTTCAGTCGGTGGAGTCGGGGTGGTATTGCTTGAAGGAGGTTATAAGGCATACCGTAATTACATACTTAAAGAGCTGGGAATAAAGCGGAGGGTTGTAATTCTCGGTGGAATGACAGGCAGTGGTAAAACTGACATTCTGAATATCCTGGCGGGTATGGGTGAACAGGCAATCGACCTGGAGAGGCTGGCCTCGCACAGGGGTTCGGCATTTGGCGCTCTCGGTCAGGCCGCACAGCCATCAACCGAACAGTTTTCAAACAACCTGTACGATGTATGGCGCGGGCTCGATTACGAAAAACCTGTCTGGCTTGAGGACGAGAGCCGGAATATCGGGACTGTTTTTCTCCCCGATGCTTTCTGGGCCAACATGCAGGAATCGCCCGTTATAGCAATTATTCCTCCGGCCAGGGTAAGGATACCAAGACTGGTAAGGGAGTATTCCTGTTTTCCTCCCGGAATGCTGTTGCAGGCAGTTCGGAAGATTTCGAAGAGGCTCGGGGGCGACCGCACAGGGTCAGCTGTTGAAGCAATTGAAAAGGGAGACTTTGAGAAGGCTGTGGCCATAACCCTTGAGTATTATGACAAGACCTATCTTCATTCGTTATCGCGTCACCCCGAGTCACATGTACATATTCTGAACACCGATTCCGACGATCCCGAGTACAATGCCGGCCTTGTTCTCGACCTTGCAAGAAAGAGGGGACTTGTTCTACCGGCCTGACTCCACCCTGTGATAAACCTTATCGGATCTTCGTACCGGCGTTAATACCGGAATCGAACACATCTCTCCCTTCAGGGCTTTTTCAACAGGCCTGAGGTCGACTCTTATCTCACCGGCGGTGAATTCCATTGCGCCTGTTGACGGGCCTGTTATAAGCAGATTGTCGCCTGTTTTAAGGTCGCCGTTCTCGAGTTTTATTTCTGCAACCCCGATTTTCGCAAAGTAGTTCGTAACCCTTCCAAGGTAAACCTTTGTCATGGTTGCCGACGAACCGTACCTGCTTGTCCATTCGCCAAGCCTCTGGCCCAGGTAGTATCCGTCCCAGAACCCCCTGTTGAAAACAGTTGCGAGCCGCGCGCGCCAAACCTCAATTTCTTCATCGGTATAGGTTCCGCCGATAATTGCATTGAGAGCTTCGTTATAGCATTCCGTCACTGTTCTGACATACTCGGCCGACCGAGCGCGACCCTCTATTTTCATTACACTTACTCCGGCATCGGCAATTTTATTAAGGAACCCGATGGTGCAAAGGTCTTTTGGCGACATGATGTATTCATTGTCGATTTCCAGTTCGTGCCCGGTCTCCTTCTCCGTAACTACATAGGCCTTCCGGCATGTCTGGTAGCAGGTGCCCCTGTTTGCGGAGGTGTTGCTTTCATGCAGGCTCAGGTAGCACTTGCCCGATACGGCCATGCAAAGAGCGCCGTGAATGAACATCTCTATCTGAATTAGCCTTCCGGAAGGACCCCTGATGTTGTTCTTTCTGATGTAGTCGTAGATGATCCTAACCTGATCGAGGTTAAGTTCACGGGCAAGAACAATTACATCGGCAAATGATGCATAGAATCTGAGAGCTTCGCTGTTGGTGATGTTTACCTGGGTTGAAAGGTGAACCTCAGCTCCTGCCCGGGCAGCGTAATCGATAACCGCCATGTCGGATGCTATTATTGCTGAAACTCCCGCTTTAACCGAAGCATCGACAATCTCCCTCATCTGGTTCATCTCCCTGTCATAAACCACGACATTCAGCGTGAGGTATGTTCTGATACCCTTCCCGCCACACAATGCGGTTATGGCAGGCAGATCGGAAATGGTGAAGTTATTGGCCGAACCGGCCCGCATGTTAAGCTGGTCAATGCCAAAATAGACTGAATCGGCCCCTCCCTGAATTGCTGCAGCAAGCGATTCAGACGAACCGGCCGGAGCCATTATTTCGAAGTCACTTCTCTTCATTGATTA
>VGGM01000089.1 GCA_016868515.1 Bacteroidota bacterium
AGGATATCATCAATAATATCGACAGAAATTGTACCGGGTGTCATGGTAATTGAATTGGCAAGAATTGTGCGTGTAAGGGCTCCCTTTGCTTTCAGCCTTACTCTTAGTATCCCGGGTTTTACAGGCATGGCAGGGTGTAGCACCCTGTAGGCCACATCGAAATTCGCCTTAACGCATTCCCATACGAAGTATAGAATGTATATTATCAGCCAGAACCACCTGACTGGACTTAGCAGTTTCGCGGCATCGAAGTTGAAGAACCCCGAGAAGATAATTGTTGTAAGGAGCGAAACCGCAGCACCTGCAGCAAGGTTCTGCCACCCAAAGTTTGTTGTAAGCAGCAGCCATGTTCCGAAACAGATCAGGAAGTAGAGCAATATATTGATTGTTTTCATAGTACTCTATTTTATTGAGAGAAGAGCGTTTACAGCATCCATCAAAAATGTATCCCTGACTCCCGGGATTATCATAATACTCATAACCAGGCACATGATAGCCATTACCACCATTGGGAGGCTCATAAGCCAGGGAACTTCCCTGACCTTTGCGAACCTGGCTGATTTTACCTTATCAAGAAAGATATGCCGTTGAACCTTCATAAAATAAGCAAGTGTAACAATGCTCATTATCACAGCTATAAGTGCAAGGAGGTAGAGCCTCGCCTGTACTGCTGCTATTATTATAATAAGCTTGCTGAAGAAACCATTGAAAGGCGGAATCCCGGCGATTGAGAATGTTGCACCCAGTGAAGTGGCCGAAGTAATTGGCAGAACCGAGGCAAGACCTCCAAGTTCTTTAAGGTTCCTCGTCCCGGTTGCATACTCCACCGCACCTGCATTCAGAAAGAGCAAACCCTTGATAATTGAGTGGTTAAACATATGGAACAATCCGCCTGCCATTGCAAGTGCAGCAATACCGGCGTCCTGTCCCCTGACAAGAACCACCATGGCTATTCCGGCTGCCATAATTACATAACCCATCTGGCTGATACTGGAATATGCGAGCAACCTTTTGTAATCCCACTGTCCCGAGGCAAGAATACCTCCCAGTATCATCGACAATACACTAAGGATAATTAGGATGTATCCGATCTCAATGGATAGACTGAACATGCTGAAGAACAATCTCAGTATAGCGTATGCTCCGATTGCCTTTATTAGGACTCCTGACAGCATTGCGGAAACCGGCGATGGTGCTGAAGAGTGGGCGTCGGGGAGCCATGCATGGAATGGAATCATTGCCGCCTTAAGGCCGAATCCTGTTAAAAGAAATAGCTGGATGAAGATTGCGGTGCCGGTGCCAGTGCCCGATCTTATTATTTCTGAGGCATCGGCAATATTAACGGTGCCGGTGTACCAGTAGGTCATTGCCAGTGCGAAGAGAATCATCAGTGAGGCGATACCGCCAAGCACCTGGTACTTGAACGAGGCCTCCAGCTCGTCGCGCGAACTTCCGAATGCCACAAGTGAGTACGATGCAATAACAGACACCTCAAGGAACACAAACATATTGAAAAGGTCTCCGGTAAGCACCACCCCGTTCATTCCTGCCACCATAAGCGAGAAGAGCGAGTAGTAGTAGTTTTCACCTGTATATTTGTCGATGTATGGTATTGAGAAGAGTGCGGCAAAGAGACCTATCATGTTCACGATAATCAGCATCATAAGGCTGAGGGGATCTGCAACCAGGTGGATTCCAATCGGAATGTTATTGACAGGCTCCCATCCACCAACTTTGTAAACGATGCTCTCTCCTCCGAGGTTGAAGAGCATAAAGAATGCCAGCACAGCCATGGCAAGCATACCGGCGCCGGGAAGAAATCGGAATACTCCCCGGGTAACTTGCCAGATAAGTGGTATAATGAAGGCAATTCCCAGGGGTATTATTACGAATAGTGGTACCAGTGAATCCATGTTTCAGCCCTTTAATGTGTTTATCTTATCGATATCGAAGGTTTTGTACTTCTTGTAGAGTCTGATGGCAATTGCCAGCAGCAGTGCCGTTGTTGCCAGTCCTATTACAATGGCTGTAAGCACGATAGCCTGTGGAAGCGGGTCAACCACGCTTCCGGCACGATTGGCAGGATCGATTATCGGGGCCGCACCTCCCTCAATGTAGCCTGTCATTGCCAGGAAGAGGTAAAGGCTGTATTCCATCACGCAGAGCCCGATGATTATTTTTAGTATGTTCTTCCGCGTAAGAACCCCGTAGAGGCCCACCAGGAAAAGTACAAAGCAAAGCATGTAGGGTATCATCTCACTCCTCCGTTTTATAGATTACGAATGCCAGGAATATCGACAGCAGCGCCGCTGCCACCTCTATGCCAACGAAAATATTGTACAGCGGTATCACCCCTGCACTGAAGAGTTCGCCCGGGGTTCCGCCGGGAAGAAGATTCCGGAAGAACACCGGAACCGATAACAACAATCCGCCTGTTGCCAGCAGCAGAAAACAGAGTATTCCCGCACCTTCAAACATCGACGACTCCTCCTTCTCCTTCTTGAGACGGAAGTATTGTATGCCGTTGGCAATCACCAGAAGTATGAACGATCCGGCAATTATGGTACCGCCGGCAAATCCTCCGCCCGGAGTCAGATGTCCGTGGAGCACGATGTAGCAACCGTACAGGAACACAAGACCAGCCAGCAGGGCTGTTACATTCTTGACTATTATTGTCATCCCTTTCATGATCGCTATATTTTGTGGGTTTTCAGCCTGAGTATTGCAAGAATACCCATTACGGCAGTAAAGAGGATCGTCGCTTCACCAAGGGTGTCATACCCCCTGTAGTCGAATACAACTGCCGTAACAAGGTTTATGCTGCCGGTTCCTTCAACTCCATTTGCGATGTACTCGGTGGCCATACGGGTTTCATGTATGCCCAACTCCGGCAAACCGGTGGTGACGATATTGAAGAAGTAAAGCAGCATCACTCCCGTCACTAGCGCAAAGAATACGAAGGAAAGATTGCGGATATTTACGTATGACTGCCCCTTGATTTTCACAGTGCTCTTTTCCGCAAGGTCTTCCCGTGTACTAATGATAAGTACGGAAACCATGATTATAAGTGCAATGGTTTCCACCACAATCTGAACAATGGCCAGATCGGGGGCCTTAAGAAGCAGGAAGCCCACCACAAGGCTGTAGCCGACAACACCGTACGAAACGATGGCCGAAAGCAGGTCGCGTGCATGCAGCGAATGTATGGCCCCTGCTATCATCAGAATAAGTATTATAATAAGTTTTGTCTCCATATCGGTGAAGTCTTAGGTGAGCAATACAGTAAGCAGGATTACCAGTCCTGTAACCAGCCATGCAATATAAAACGGAAGGATACCCGTGTGCAAACTACCAGCCAGCTTGCTGAAGTAGAGCACAATACCCTTTCCCAGGTCATACACATCGAACCACTTCCTTGCCGCGGCCTCGTACACCGGTTTGAAGAAACCCGAGTGACTTATTGTTTTGTAAAAATCGAGTACGCTCATACGGGTTACATCCTGGTCGCGCTCGCCGCCAATGAAACTGTCTTCAACGCGGAATTTCTTAATGTTGCCGGCAAGATAAACCAGAACCCCAACAACTATCGATATCAGTACCAGCATGGCGACCATACCCGATTGCCAGATACCCTGGTACTCGAATCCCGGTGCAAGCGGGCCTATTATTTTTGGTATCACCCACGGGGTGGCGAGCACGCCGGTAGCAACACAGACCAGTGCCAGTACCGATACGGGAATAATCATGGTCGTTGATGCAATTCCTGCATTCGATGGTTTGGCAGTCCGTCCCAGGAAGACCCCTGCCAGAAATTTGATAAAGCTTGCCAGTGTAAGGGCAGAGCCCAGAACGGCCAGGCCGAGCCAGAGTACCCAAAGCTTATTAGCAATCCCTGCACCCTCACCAAACTCAATAATACCCTGGTAAATAAGCCATTTCGAAGCAAATCCGTTAAGTGGCGGGACCCCCGATATTGAGAGGGCAAATATGACGGCTGCCAGGAAGGTTACCGGCATAAACCTCGCCGAACCTCCAAGGTGCTCAATCTGATCGGTGCCAAACCTGTGTTCAACATTTCCGGCAACAAGGAACAGACCTGATTTATACAGGGCGTTATTTACCATATGGAACAATCCTCCCGCAATTCCCAACGGGGTACCAAGGCCGAGCCCCAGAACCATATATCCCACCTGTGAAACCGCGTGGTATCCGAGCAGCTGCTTCTGATTATGCTGTACCAGGGCCATCATTACACCTATTATGATGGTTAGCACTCCTGCCGATACCAGCACCAGGGTGATCCAGTCTGTAAGGATAAAAACCTCGGTACAAAGTCTGTACATGAAATAAATACCAAGCAGCTTGTCGAGCGATGCAGGCAGAAGTGCCGTCGATGATGCCGGTGCCTTCTTCGCGAAATCGGGTACCCACGTGTGGAACGGAACCGCTCCCGCCTTGGTGAATGCCCCTATAAGCAGGCAGAAGAAGCCGACGGCACCCAGAACCCCGGATGTTGATATTCCGGCTCCCTCCATCGCGAACGACCCGCTCATGCGATGCACAATGGCTATACCCAGAATCATTATGGTATCAGAGGCTCCTATCAGTATAAGTGTCTTCTTCGCAGCAGCCGCGCCCTCTTCATCGGCTCCGCTTATGAGCTTATAAAGGGTTATACCCAGTATCCCCCAGCAGAAGATGAAATAGAGCAGGTGATCGGAAATAACTGCCAGTGATGAAAACGACAGCGTTATAAGAATGTACGAGTAGTATCCCTTTATCCTGTGGTTCTTCGAAGTGTATACAAGTGAATAAAGGGTGATGGCAAGGCTGAAGAAGGTAATAAGCATCAGCAGCAGCCTTGAGAGTTCGTCAATGTTAAGGGCGCTGAAATGCCTCACAAACCAGTCGGCCACGGGGAATCTCTCCTGGAGCCCCTGCACCAGACTGAAGGTGAGCTGACCCGACAAACCTTTGTCAACATACAGGAATACTGCATAGCCGAAGGCAAGGGCTGTTACCAGTACGCTTATTATACCGGTAAGCTTTCGCAGCGAACCGGGTACGGCCGCCAGCAGCAACCCGGCTGCCAGCGGAATCCAGATTATATAAAACAGTTCATCCATAACCACCGGTTTACATCTTCATTTTAAGTTCGTTGGTCTTCTGATGCGATATCCTTATCAGATCAAGCCCGTTCATAGTCTGCTTTCCGCTGAAAAAATCGTAGGCAAATGCCATTCTTTCGGTACAGCAGTAGCAGGGATCGACCGCGGCCAGTATTATTGTGGCATCGGCAACAGTCTGTCCCACACACGATTTCTTGAAAGTGGCAATGTTTACGTAGCTCGGGGCACGAACTTTGTGGCGAACCGGTGAATTCGAACCGTCGCTCTTCACAAAGTGGAATACCTCACCGCGCGGAGCCTCTGCCCTGCCGAATCCTGATCCCGGCGGAATATCCTTCACAGGAGTAAATATGTCACCTTCCTGAGTCTTGCTCATTTTTTCAAGGCACTGATCGATTATCGACATCGATTCATACATCTCAAGGAGCCTTACCTCAGCCTTTGCAAATACGTCGCACCCCTCCGCTGTTATTACCTTCCAGTCAACAAGCGGGTAAGCTGCATAAGGGTCATCACGTCTCACATCAATTGCAATACCTGATGCTCTTGCCGTAGGCCCCACAGCCGCATAGTCTATTATATCCTCCTTTGTGAGAATCCCCACTCCCTTGGTTCGTGCATGAATAACGGGGTCATCCATTACAGCGCCGGTAAGCAGGTCAACTTTAGGTTTGACCGCCTCAAGCATCTTCTTTATATCACTGATGTGAGCGTTAGGAATATCGCGCCTTACTCCCCCTATGCGGAACATGGCATAGTTATTCCTGTTGCCGGTTATCTTCTCGAAAACGTCGAGCACCAGTTCGCGGTATTTCCATGCCCACATAAATACCGTATTGTAACCGAGAAAGTGCCCGGCGAGCCCTACCCAGAGCAGGTGGCTGTGAATACGCTCCAGCTCGGCTATGATGGTCCTGATGTACTTCGCCCTGTCGGTTACCTCAACCCTTGCCAGCTCTTCCATGGCATTGGCATATGCAAAGGGATGCGATGTTGAACAGATCCCGCATATTCGCTCAACGACGAAGAAAACCTGATCGAAGGTCTTTGATTCGTTTATCTTCTCTATACCCCGGTGGTTGTAGCCGGTCTCCCACTCTATGTCCCTTACAATCTCACCTTCACAATAAAGTTTGAACAGCTCAGGTTCCTCCTGAAGCGGATGATAGGGGCCAATCGGTATTACTGTCCTGGTACTCATAACTTCGATGGTTTTTTATTATCACGTGGCGGCCGGGCATAGGGATATTCATTCTCCTTCCAGTTTCCGTCGGAGATAAGTTTGGTGAGGTTCGGATGGTTAATGAACTTAATGCCGAAAAGTTCATGTATTTCACGCTCAATCCAGTTGGCCGCACTTATGAGATTTGCAAGCGACTCAATCTCGGGCTTGTTCCGTTCGAGTGCCGCCAGCAGGCTTACCACATATCCCTGGCGGTCGTCACTGAAATGATAGAGTATCTCATATCCGTTGTCGGTTGCCATCCCCGATGCAATTATGAACCTGTATTTCAGCTC
>VGGM01000090.1 GCA_016868515.1 Bacteroidota bacterium
TACGTACCCAGTCGCCCCCTTCAATCTCATATATTCTGCGCCATGTCAGTCCGGGCGACAGGTCGTTTTTGTCCTTGCAGGCCACCTGGCAGGCCTTGCAGCCGGAACATGCCGTTGAATCGAAGTAAAAAGCCGGTCGTTTCATTTACCTTGTATTATCTGATCTGTTTTTCAACCTGTACCATTATTGTATGCTGCGGATTGCCTTTTGCAAGGGGAGTCCATTTCTCGGAAGTAAGGGTGTTAATGCAGCCACCCCGATCAATGCCCTCAGAATCAGGCTTATACCATGCGCCCTGAGGTATATCGACAAGGCCGGGCATTATTTTACGTGTAATCCTGCATGGCAGAGCGATTATTCCCCGGTCGTTCCACACGCGAACCATGTCTCCGTTCTTGAGGTTTCGTGAGGCCGCATCGGCCGGGTTCATAAACACTACCTGCGGGAAAGCCTCCATGGTCCACGGATTGTTGTTGTGGGTTGAGTGCACCCTTGGCATGTAGTGGTGTCCCATTGCCTGCAGCGGGTACTTTTTTGCCTCGGGTCCGAACGGACTTTCCCACTCCTGAATATATTTGGGAACCGGGGGGATTTCGGGGTTGTTCATTTCCTTCAGACGCGCCGAGAAGAGTTCAACCTTGCCAGATGGGGTACGGAGCGGGTTGGCTGCGGGGTCTTTCCTGAACTCTTCGAAGGCTACCTTTGGCTTTTCGACCTTTCTTGAGTATACTCCCTGGTTCGATGCACTCATCACCCTGAACACGGGCATTTCGGGGAACCACCTCTTGCGGTATACTTCATCGATGATCCATTGTGTCCAAGCCATCTCATCGCGGCCCCCCTCTGTAAATTCGTCATAAACGCCAAATTTCTGAGCCAGTTCGGCGCATATGCGGTAGTCGCTTTTGGTTTCGAACGGAGGTTCCACAACCCTGGGCATCAGAATTACCTCTTCTCCATATTTCCATCCGTCGCTCACGCCCCACACCTCGAACTGTGTGCATGCCGGCAGAACAAGGTCGGCGAACATGGCGGTGGAGGTGAGGAAGTTATCCTGTACCGCAATGAACTCCACCAGTTTCTCGTCGCGCAGGATTTTAGCCGTGCGGTTAAGGTTGGAGTGCTGGTTCATAAGGATGTTTGAGGCCACCGACCATATGAGTTTTATGTTGTTGTCGAGCCGGTCAGCTCCCTGCAAACCGTCGGTTGCTGCTGTCATTTCCCTGCCGCGGGTAATGGCTTCTGTCCACAGGTACACGGGTATTCGCCCCTTCACCGGATTGGTACCCATTGGCAGTACCGTCCAGAAGGGGGCTCCGCCAACCTGGTTGGCAAGGCCGCTGGCCCATCCGCCCGGCACACCGACATTGCCGGTTATTGCAGCCAGCACGGCACCGGCCCTCACCACCTCCTCGCCGTAGGCCCTGCGCTGCATGCCGTAACCCTGATAGAGAACCGCCGGTTTGGCTGTGGCGTATTCGCGGGCGATACGGGCAATAGTGGCTGCCGGGACAGAAGTTATCTTCTCCGCCCATCCGGGTGTTTTAGGCACACCGTCGCGGGTTCCAAGAATATATTCTGAATAAGACTCTTCATTTTCGTACCCCTGAGGCATCTGTGATTTGTCGAATCCGATGCAGCAGCGTCGTATAAATTCGTCGTCGGTGAGTTTTTCGGTTATGATGACATAAGCCATTGCACTCATCATGGCCGTATCGGTTCCGGGCCTGATGGGTATCCATTCATCGGCCAGTGAAATGGCGCTCAGGCTCATCCTGGGATCAATACAGATGGTTCTGGCTCCGTTCTCGCGTGCCTTCCTGATCATGTAGTCGCTGTTGGTTCCGTCCTTCATTTCGGCCGGATTCCAGCTCCACATAATGATATATTTCGAGTTGAGCCAGTCCTGTCGCTGGTTGCCTGTGTCGAGGGTGCCGTATACGTACGGTGTGGCAACGTTTATGCTGGCCCAGCTGTAGCTGTTGTAGTAGCCGAGGGCACCGCCTATGAGGTTCATCAGCCGGGCTGCCGGCCAGCGGCCGTTGGTGTTGTTGTATGAGCCGGTGCCGTAAGGAACGTAGATGGCCGAGTTGCCGAAGCGCGTTTTAATGTCGGTAATGCGGCTGTGCATAATTGTCAGGGCCTCATCCCACGATATACGTTCGAATTTACCCTCTCCGCGCTTGCCGGTGCGTTTCATAGGGTATTTAAGTCTGTCGGGGTGGTACTGCCTCTTCCTGTATGCCCTGCCCCTTACGCATGCCCTCAGCTGCGGGTCGTCGATTCCGTCGTAGGGCCTGTCGTCGGTTTCAATGCGCGTAATAACGCCTCCGGTTACGTGAACCTTCAGCAGACAGCGGCCTCCGCAGTTATGTCCGGGACAGGCAGTGCGGATAATGGCATCGGGTTCCTGAGCCTTATTGTACCCTGATAACTTACTGCTGCTTTTCTCAGGCTTCCCGCTGCCTGTTGCTGCCAGTGCCTCGAAAGCCGGCAAGGCAAGCACCGAGCCTCCTATTACCGACGACCACTGGACAAAATTGCGTCTGTTGATTGAGATTCTGTGTTTTTTCCTTTTCATTTCCCGTATCTCTGCCAGTTCGTTGCCATAACGGGCGGAGCGGTTCAAAAATAATAAAAAATCGGCATCCGGCATCCGGCATCCGGCATCCGGCGGGAGGTTTTAAAACAGTAATGCCGGCTACCATAAAACAGAGTAGCCGGCATTCTGGTCGAAGTTTATAATTATCGTTTCGCCGATTTTGTAAAATCAGCTACTTCTTTCGGATAGAGTCCTTTCTCCAGTTTTTCCTTTACTGCCTTAAAGCATTTGACTGTGTATTCAACATCCTCGAGGGTATGTGATGCGGTAGGAATGAGTCTGAGCAATATCACATCCTTCGGCACCACCGGGTAAACCACTATTGAACAGAATACTCCGTAGTTCTCCCTGAGATCATAGGTTACCTGTGTAGCCTCGGGTATACCACCCTTGAGAAACACAGGTGTTACCGGTGATTCAGTCTTGCCAAGGTCGAGACCGGCCTCCCTGAGGCCCTTCTGAAGCGCATTGACAATTGTCCAGAGCTTATCTTTGAGTTCGGGGTGCTGTTCCAGCATCTCAAGTCTCTTTATTGCACCAATTGTCATGGCCATGGGCAGTGACTTGGCGAATATCTGTGATCTGAGGTTGTAGCGAAGGTAGTTGACAACATCCCTGGTGCTTGATACGAAACCCCCGATTCCGGCAAACGACTTGGCGAAAGTTGCAAAGTACACGTCAATCTGATCCTGAACACCGAAGTGTTCACCGGTACCGGCTCCGGTTTTACCCATGGTGCCGAATCCGTGTGCATCATCAACCAGCAGCCTGAACTTGTATTTCTTCTTCAGTGCCGCAATTTCATCAAGTTTTCCAAGGTCGCCTGCCATGCCGAATACACCCTCAGTAATCAGCAGGATACCGCCGTTGGTTCCGGCTGTCAGGTTCTCTGCCCTCTGAAGCTGTTTCTCACAACTGGTTATATCATTGTGCGGGAACACAAACCGTTTACCCATGTGCATACGCAGACCATCGATAATGCAGGCGTGTGATTCCGAATCGTAAACTATTACATCGTGCCGGTCGACAAGAGCATCAATTATTGACACCATACCCTGATATCCGTAGTTGAGCAGGTACGCATCCTCCTTGCCGGTGAATTCGGCAGCCATCCTTTCAAATTTTTCATGAAGCGATGTCTGCCCCGACATTGCCCGGGCACCCATAGGGTATGCAAGACCGTACTGAGCGGCGGCTTCGGCGTCAACTTTCCTGATATCGGGATGGTTGCCTAGTCCGAGATAGTTGTTAAGGCTCCATGTAAGAACCTCTTTCCCCATGAATTTCATTCTGGGTGCAATCTCTCCCTCAAGCTTTGGAAATGCAAAATACCCGTGAGCCTGCTCCTGGTACTGACCAAGGGCACCCCTGTTCGACCTGATCTTTTCAAAAATATCCACGTTATGCCGTTTTTTTGGTTTTCAGCCGCAAAAATAGATATAAACAATTATGTTGTGATACTTATAAATACTTAATTTTCCGGCATCCGGCATCCGGGCTGCTCCGCCGCAAAGAGCGCTGGCGAAGCGAAGCGGAGTCCCGCACCAAAGGTCGGGAGCGCAGGAATATCTGATTTCTGATTTCCGATATCTGATATCTGATTTAAGATTAACGATTTAAGATTCAAAGGCATGCGAAGCGAAGTCCCGTACCGAAGGTTGGGAGGGCACAGGGTATGGGGCATGGGGACAGCCTTCGCCAAAGGCTATGGCTGACAAGGCATGGGGCATGGCACGGAGCACAGAGATGGAAGCTCCGTTTCACCCTTACACCATTACCCCTTTTACCCCTTTTACGCCCCTTACGCCATTACGCCATTACGTCATTATCATGAACCCGCAACCAGGAACCTTTACCGTGTACCCCGCACCCCGCACCCCACACCGCCGCCAAAATATTCCCCCAATTACTACGTTATTAGATCGTAATACAAAAAATTATAGTAATTTTGCGCAACATTTCAGGATATGAAGATCAGAATCATTTTAGCGGTCATAATCGCACTATTTGCGGCTTCATGCGGTGAGTATGAGAAGCTGCTGAAAAGCAGCGATTACCAGCTTAAGAAGGATAAGGCGATTGAGTATTACGAGGCACGCAAGTTTGTGAAGGCTACCGAGCTGTTTGCACAGATTCTTCCGAGATACAGGGCATCTGATGAGGCAGAGCAGCTTAACTGGCTCAATGCCAGGGCTTATTATGAATTACGCGACTATATAATGGCCGGCACCTATTTCACAACCTTCAGCGGAACCTACCCTTTCAGCAGATATGCCGAAGAGGCTCTCTTCATGGCCGCCTATTGTGACTACAAGATGTCGCCTAAACCGGAACTGGATCAGGATAACACCAGGAAGGCAATTGAGGGAATGCTGCTTTTCAAGCGAAGATATCCTGCCAGCAACAGGATTGCAGAAGCCGACATGATAATCAGGGAGATGGAGGAGAACCTTGTTGAAAAATCCTACCTCAGCGCCAGGCTCTATTACGACATGAAGCAGTACCGTGCCGCGGTAGTGGCTCTCAACAACAGTCTTAACGAGTACCCCGATACAAAATACCGGGAGGAGATGATGTATCTGAAGCTTAATTCCCAGTTCCTGTATGCTCAGTTCTCATTCCGCGAGAAGCAGATGGAGAGGTATCTGGAAGCTTATGATGACTATCTTACATACACCGAAGAGTACCCTGAGGGAACCTTTCAGAAGGAAGTGAAGAAGATTTATGATGCTCTGTCCAGGGTAATAAAAATCACAGACATCGGAACCGAAAACGATAAAAACTGACATATGGATTTCAAGAAGTCAAATGCCCCCGTAACAACTGTAACCCGTAACATTTCGACCTTTGACGAAACTACAGATAACCTTTATGAGGCAGTTGTGGTTTGCTCAAAGAGAGCCAATCAGATAAGTGTTGAGATCAAGCAGGAGCTAAACAAGAAGCTTGAAGAGTTCGCATCATTTTCCGACAACCTTGAGGAAGTATTTGAGAACAGGGAACAGATAGAGATATCGAAATATTACGAGAGGCTTCCAAAACCATCTCTTATTTCGATCGCCGAGTTTGAAGACGGGAGGATATATTTCAGGAATCCCGAAAAGGAAAACAGGTCAAAAACTAAATAACTGAAGCCCGATGCTCAGGGGCAAACACATACTGGTAGGGGTTACAGGCGGAATAGCAGCCTACAAGACTGCTCACCTGGTGAGGCTTCTGGTAAAGGAGGGAGCTGAGGTGAAGGTTGTAATGACTCCCATTGCAAAGGAGTTCATAACCCCTCTTACACTTGCCACGCTGTCGAGGAATCCCGTACTTGTCGACTTTTTCAATCCCGAAAACGGAGACTGGAACAGCCACATTGATCTTGGCCTCTGGTCGGACCTGTATGTAATTGCACCGGCATCAGCCAATACAATGGCAAAAATGGCATCGGGGGTTGCCGATAACCTGTTGCTTACCACCTATCTTTCGGCCCGTTGCCCGGTGCTGCTAGCTCCGGCCATGGATCTCGACATGCTGAAACATCCTGCCACGGCGGCAAACATTGCACGGCTCAAAAGCTTTGGCAACCACATTGCCGAGCCTGAAACCGGCGAACTGGCCAGCGGACTGGAGGGTAAGGGGCGCATGGCGGAACCCGAGACCATAATGAGTCTGATAAGGGATATTCTCGCAAAAAAAAAAAGCCCGATCTCAAAGGGCTGAAGGTACTGGTTAACGCCGGACCAACATATGAATCGATCGATCCGGTAAGGTTTATCGGAAATCACTCCTCGGGTAGAATGGGTATTTCAATTGCCACTGCGGCAGCCGTTTGTGGCGCTGAGGTTCAGCTTGTTGCCGGTCCCGGCGTGGCTACGCCTGAGGGTTCGCCATACCACGTTCACAGGGTTACCTCTGCAGCCGAAATGGCTGAAGCATGTTTCAGGTTGTTTCCCCATTGTGATATTGCAATTCTGGCCGCGGCGGTAGCCGATTTTACCCCTGAAATAGCACA
>VGGM01000091.1 GCA_016868515.1 Bacteroidota bacterium
CAGGTTACCCTTCAGGTTTGAAGCATAGTTCATCGCATTACCCTTATTGTACCCCTCCTCGTTCTCCTGTGGTATCCACATAAACCTTTCGGTATAAATTGAATCGTAGTTACGCCAGTCGGTAACCGACGAGTTGGCTACGGCAGCATGAAAAACCTCGGGATACCTCAGAATGCACATGGCTGCAACATATCCGCCATAGCTTGTACCATACACTCCCACTCTCTCCTTATTGAAATAAGGTCTGTTCCAGAGCGATTTAATTCCGGCCGCGAAATCATCTATTTCAACAATACCGAGGTTCCCGTAGTAAACATCGGTTATTGCCTTTCCACGACCGGCAGCATTCCGTGCGCTTATCTGAACAACAAGGAAGCCATACTCGGTCATTGCACTTGGCGTGGTGAAGTTCTCGCTTGCACCGGTACTGCCCGGACCACCGTAAACACTGAACAGAACGGGGTATCTTTGCGCAGGATCAAATCCGGCCGGAAAATGGAGCGTGCCGAATAAATCGGTGACACCATCGGCCGACTTGAAGGTAAACTGCTCAACGGGCCTCATACCAGCCTCGGTGAATTTCGCCAGGTCGCCTCTGGCCAGTTCACTAACCACCTTACCCTTCATGTCAACGAGCCTGACGGCAGGAGGAGTATTATGTGTCTGGTAGGTATCGATAAAAAATTTGTTATCGGGCGAAATATTTACCGAATGATTGAATGCGGGGTCGGTAAGTCGCATATCGCCTTTCCCGTCAAGTCCCACCACATGCAGCTGCAGCTTCATGTGGTTCTGGCTGCTGCGTGCCATATAGTAGAGCTTCTTCCCCGCCTCATCAACCTTAACAATACCGGCTACCTCAAAGGGGTGGCTGGTAAGCGTTGCATGAAGCTTTCCGCTCATGTCATACAGGTAATAGTTATTGAAGCCGTTTCGCTCCGATTGCCATATAAACCTGCTATTGTCGGCCAGATACCTGCGCATTGGTGAGTTTTCAGTATAGCTTGGAAGCCACTCCTCACGAACAATAACCCGTACATTTCCGGTAACCGGGTCGGCGGCACATAGCTCAAGTATGTTCTGCCGGCGGTTGGTACGGTGAAAAATCAGTTCCCTACCGTCGCGCGACCATTCAATATCATAAATATAGTGGCCCACAACCTCATTGGTAAAAGGCTGGTCGCTCCTTACGTTAACCTTAATCCTGCTTTTCCCGTCAAGGTCATAAATATAAATATCAACCAGCGGGTTCCTGGCCCCGGCCTTCACATACGGTTCAATCTCCACCTCATTCTGAATTGAAACGTGCTTATTGAGAACGTAATAATTATCAATCCCGCTCTCATCGAACCTGTAGAATGCTATCTTCTTCCCGTCGGGCGACCACCACATGGCGGTGTTCTGTCCCAACTCCTCACCATAGGTCCAGCTGGCCGAACCGTACTTAATACGCTGGCCGGCATTTCCTTCAGTGGTAACGGCTTTTTCGGCGGAACCATCGGCGTTGCCCAGCCACAGGTTGTTGTCGCGGTAGAAAGCCTTCAGCTTGCCGTCGGGCGACAGTGCCGAGGTATACTGGCGGCCGCGTGCCGGACGTTCTCCCATCCCGGTCATGCCTGCCATCCGTCCCCCCGGCTGTCCTCCGGTGGGGGCTGCAACACCCTCACTCTCAACCGACTTGCGGCTTCCAACATTATACGTATAGGTTTTACCATCGTGGGCGTATGTAAACGATTTCCCGTCTTCGCTCCACGTTCTGAAAGTCCAGTTTGTAACTGTAACGCCCCGCCTTATATCGAGCATTTTGCGGTAGTTGTCATACCCCGGCATACCCGGCAGCCTGTCCTGTGCAGGCAACACAGCGGGCAGAGCCAGAAGAACTGCCAGTAAACCGGCGAATGCGCCGGCAAATAAATGTTTCTTATTGGTTATCATATGGTTATGGGTTTAGTGTTGTCAGTTATTATAATATCCCTGTCGCGAAAGGAGCTTATCAAGATTGGCAATTCCGTAAACAAGCACCGCCTGCACCACCGAAAAGTGCTCCTGATATTCTGCAATACTTTTGTCGTAGGTATCGCGCTCGGTATGCCATATTTCGCCGTAATTGAAATCATAACCCTTGGTGTCGGCAAGTGAGCAGCTAAGTGTTGGCACACCGTTAAGTGCAAAATATGCATGGTCGGAACCACCTGCCGATGTCGGCCTTGGCCCGGGAGGTGTCTCGCGCTTGCGCAGAACGAAGGGGAAATCGGGATTGATATCATTCAGCGGCTTGCATATCTTCTCAAAGTCGTCATACATTGCCTCGGGAACAGTAATTCCCGTGGGAACCGTGGGCCCGCCGTCGCGGTTGAAATAGTTGGCAATATAGGGAAGCTTATCCTTATTGCGCTCAACCCAGCTCTTCGAGCCCAGCAGACCGAACTCCTCGGCAGCCCAGAGGCAGACGAGTATTGTCCTTTTGGGTTTCCCGCCGGCAGCCATTATCAGTCGAGCCGATTCCATTGCAGGGGTAACACCCACACCGCAGTCAACACCGCCGGTTGCAACGTCGAACGCATCGAGGTGCCCGCCCATCATAACATACTCGTTGGGAAACTTTGTACCCTTAATAACACCGATAACGTTATGATACTTCACAGGTCCCGGCTTGAAGTGATTGCGTATGTCAAACTCAAGGTAGAGATCCTGCCTCTCCCTCACCTTTTGCTCTATAATTTTATACTGGTGCTCGTTTAGTTTAATGTCGGGCACTTTCGGAAGGTTATCGAATGTCATCTTGTCGAGGTTCTTACGGTCGTACAGAGCCCTGATGGGAACGGTTGACGACTGTATTATGCCGAGAATTCCCGCCTCTACCATTTCGCGGTAGAAAAGGGCCGGTTCTTCCTTCAGCGGCAGCGGCTGCTTCCTTTCAGCTTCGGGCAGGCCCCTGTTGGCTGCCATTATCTCCCTGTTCTGCTGTGCTATGGCTTCGTTCTCGGCCATAACCTTAGCCCTGGCAGCATCACCATCGGCCGACCAGTCAATGGGCCATCCCGAATTGACACCTGTTATCAGGACCCAGGCACCCTTGAGCTTTCCCTTCATCCTGTCAAGGTCGGCCCTGGTTTTAGGTTCCATAACCACGTGACCGCGCTGGCGCCCCCTGGTTCCCGAAGTATATGAGGGAGTAGCGAAATGAAGCACCATGCCATCCTCGCTGAGCATCTTCCCAAACCATGGACCCCTGTTGAAGCCTACCGGCACAGAACCGACTTCGTCAATTATAACCTCCATGCCCCACTCCCTGAATTTTGAGGCTGTCCAGGTAACAGCATTGGAATATGCATCTGACCCCACCAGGCGCCCACCTATACGGTTTGAAAGCACATCGAGGTGGTCCATTGTCTGATTGTCGGTGGTTCCGATTTCAATAATCTTGCTCACAACCTTGTCCTGTCCGACCGAAACCTGTGACAGCAGCAAGGTCAGCACCAAAGCAAGCAACGAAAGTGTAATTCTTTTCATGATTCTGCAGTTTTTGGAAATTGTTGTTTCAGGCGGAAAGCTATGAAATTATGACTGAAGTCGGGCTGCAGGAAATCATGTAAAAGGGAAAGAGACCCCTGTTTTAACATTTTTTAATATTGCCGGCGGGAAAAATGCAATTCCCGGCCATCCGGTACCTTAAAAGGAAGGTCTGCAGGCCGCGAATCACAAATGAGGAAAAAACTATTTCTTCTTCAGAAGGTCACGTATCTCTGTAAGAAGAACCTCTTCCTTTGTCGGAGGAGGAGGTGTGGCCGGCGCAGCAGGCGCTGCCTCTTCCTTTCTCTTCAGTCTGTTAATTCCCTTTATCAGCAAGAAAATACAAAATGCCACAATGGTAAAGTCTATCATCGTCTGGATAAACATTCCATAGTTTACGGCAACTTCGGCAACTTCAGGGCCTGCCTTCTGGATTACTATTTTCAGGTCCTTGAAATCGACCCTGCCCAGCGCCAGTCCGAGCGGAGGCATAAGTACATCGTTAACAACCGATGACACAATCTTTCCGAATGCCGCACCTATTATAATACCCGTGGCCATATCCACCACATTACCCTTTACGGCAAACTCCTTGAATTCTTTCATTATGCTCATAAAACAGGTTTTTAGTTCAGAGCTAATTTACAAATTATCAGCTTTGAAAAAAAAGTCTGACAATTATCCGGATCTGAACACTAGCCGGGTTATTTTGTTCTATTTACAATGTTGATGTGAAACGACAAAAAGATTTCATAAATTTACGACCATGCGCAGACTATCACCTGCATACAGACTTTTTGCAATTCTTTCGGTTGCAGCCGTTATTGCGGGAACCCAGGGTTTTGTGGTATCGTCGCATACCTGCAGCACCTGCGGAACACATGAGGAGCATATATCGCTCTTCGGCTCTGTTGCCGGAACCGGTCACTCCTGCGAAACAGAGTCATTCGCTGCAGGTGCCTGCTGCGCTGCGCCGGAGCCCGCAGTTGATACCGGTACATCCGGCACCTGCCAGTCATGCCCGGAGCTAAACGGTGAACCATGCTGCAGCTACGAGGCAGAAAGGCTGGTAATGGAACCATTCAGCCAGGAAAAATCTTCCAGGACGGTTATGGTGTTTCCGCCCGTAGCCACCGAAACCGTATTGCCCGGTATGCTGCCCGCAGCCACCGTATTCAGCCATTCTGCCTCACACAACAGGCACCAGTGCAGCAGTCCGGAAATACTCCGGAGAAACTGCTGTATGCTTCTCTGATCAATGGTTTTATGTTTTTGATATGCACTGCCCCTGTTAGGGCAGGTGCCGATTTTTTCATTCAGAATCAAAATCATTTACCATGAAAACACAATTTATCTTAGTACTGATATCCCTCCCGGCGCTGCTGGCGGCTCAGGTGCGCCTTGAGGGCAAAATACTCGACAGCGACGGTGATACGGGCCTGCCCGGAGCCAGCGTATTCTGGGCCGGAACCACCACCGGAACATCGACCAATACCGCCGGCTACTTCGCACTGAGGAAGATAAGGACAACAAATCTGCTGATCGTGAGCTTTATTGGCTACCGCACCGACACAATAGAAGTGGCCGGTACCGACACCTACATTGAACATATTCTCACAGCCGGTGCCGACGCCGGCGAGGTAACCGTTTTTGGCCGCCAGCCCGGAACCCACATAAGCCGCCTGGAACCTATGCTCACCATCAACATAGCATCGGAGGAGTTCAAAAAGGCCGCCTGCTGCAACCTGTCGGAGAGCTTCGAAACCAATGCATCGGTCGATGTAAACTACTCCGATGCGGTAACAGGGGCAAAACAGATACAACTGCTGGGACTGGCAGGCTCATATGTACAGCTTATGACAGAGAACTACCCGGCCCTTTACGGACTGGCTTCGGCATACGGACTCAACTACATTCCCGGACCGTGGATGGAGTCGATACAGGTATCAAAGGGCCCGGCCTCGGTAAGGAACGGGTATGAGGCGATTACCGGACAGATTAACGTTGAATTCAAGAAGCCTGCAACCAGTGAGAAAATTTTCGTGAACGGCTTTCTCAATGATGCTTTCAGGCGTGAGCTTAACCTCAACTCATCGGCCGTTTTCAATGAAAGGCTCAGCACAATGATAATGGCTCACGCTGCAGCAAACGACCGTATTACCGACCACAACAACGACGGTTTCAGGGACGAACCCAATGCCAGGCAGTATCACCTGTTCAACAGGTGGGACTATATGACCGATGTATTAACCATCAGAACCGGTGTAAGGTTGATGCAGGAGGAGAGGGTATCGGGGCAGGTGACCTACAATTCATCCCTGCCCGACACGTGGAGCGACGGGTATGGAATAAGGATAAAAACCACCAGGGCCGAGGCCTTCAGCAAAGTGGGAGTGGTTTTCCCTGCCGACAGGAGCATGACAGTGGGCTGGATACAGAATGCATCACTGCATGACCAGGATGCCTCGTTCGGACTGACGGCCTATGACGGCAGGCAGAAGTCGTACTATTCCACCCTGCTCTATCAGTGGGCCCCAATGCTCAGCAGGCACATAATCGATGCAGGAGTGAGCTATAAACTTGACGATTTCAGTGAATTCCTTGACAGCAGTCCCCTAGGGCGGAAAGAGAGCGTGCCCGGGGCGTTCCTGCAGTACACCTACAATGACACAACACTGGTAACAATACTTGCCGGAATACGTGCCGACAGGCACAACCTGTACGGAACCTTCATTACCCCACGGCTTCACATCAGGTTTAGTCCTGATGAAAAAACCACATTAAGGGCCTCAACCGGTAAAGGGTTCCGTACCACCAACATACTTGCTGAAAACCAGTACCTTCTGGCCAGCAGCAGGAGCATGGTGATAGCACCCGACCTGAAGGCAGAAGAGGCGCTGACCTCGGGTGCCAGTATCACAAGGTATGAAACCGTAGCCGGCAACGAACTGCGGCTGTCGGCCGAGTATTACAGGACCGATTTCAGGAACCAGATTATCGTTGACCTCGATGCATCGGTTGACGATGTCAGGTTCTACAACCTTGAAGGCAGGTCATTTTCCAATGTGGTTCAGC
>VGGM01000092.1 GCA_016868515.1 Bacteroidota bacterium
AAGTGAACATATCTTTTCGGATTCTTCTGCAGGTCCTCCAACAGGTAACTGAGGTTTGCAAGGCTGTTGTTAAGGTTTATGTATACCGAGTCGTCGGTCATCAGTTTTCCTGCACTGCCTTTTCCGTCATTAATTGATTCCAGCAGAGATGCGGTTTGAGCGGCTGCATCCCTCAGCCTGTCAATGGTTCCGGCGATATCGGCTGCTGCAATAGAGTCGGTGATGGCTGTTATACTGGTTATTGTGGAATCGAATCTGGCGGTGTTGTCGGCGAGCATACCCGAGAACCGGTTCAGGTTTTTAATGGTAGCCTCAATTTCATTCTGGTTTTCGCGAAGTGATTCCGCAAGGGTGCCGGTGATGGAATTGATGTTGGCAGTGGTTTGCTGAAGATCCTCTGACATTGAGGGAGTGAGGGTACTGTTGAGTGACTGAACCATTGAATCGAGCCTGAGAACGGTTATCTCAACAGCATCCTTCAGAGGTATTAGTTCATTCTCAAGGCGTGTCATAATTGGTACTGCCAGCCTGCCAGCTATTGTGTCTCCGCTGGTGTGAACTCCGGTCTCAGTGCTGAAAATGAACTGGATTTTCATTCCTGCAATCAGGGTAGCAGTAGTAATTTCTGCCACGCTGCCTTTTGGAATCATCATCTTTTTGTCAAGGCTCAGGGTAACCAGCAACCGGCCGGTTCCGTCATCGATAAACCTGATACTCTGCACAACACCCACCTTGTAGCCGCTGACCTCAATGGGGTTCGATTCGCTCAGGCCGCCAATCTCATTGTAAACCACATAGTAGTGAGCCGTACGTGTAAGAAGGTTTGCCCCCTTGAGAAAGCTGTACATCCATATAAAAAGTATGATTGTCAACAGTGCGACGGAGCCGATTTTTATTTCTCTTGAAATCACCATATCTCTTCTGTTAGCGTTTCGTGGTTGCTTCTATGGCCTGCGAAAGGGGTATTGTTGTGTTGCCCCTGAAGGCAATAACAAAGGCATCGGGATATTTATCTGTTATATTTTTCCTGTAGTCAACAGCCTCCTGGTAGCTTCGGAACTTTCCGGAAGTGTACCTGTACCTGTCGGTTGCGGGATACTCAAAAAGGTCGGTCAATCCCCTGAAGTTTGCAGGGTTAAGGTCCTTCTTCTCCCTGGTGGTGGCAATCTGAACCGTGAAGAATATCTCCGCGCTGCCTGCTGCAGTAACCGCAGCAGTTTGTGTTTTTACCGGTTCTTCCCTTACAGTGGTAAATGAACTGCGTTTGTCTATATTGGACTTGTATTCTCTGAATGCCCTGAAAATTGCAGAGGCTATGTAGTCCTGGCCCTGTTCCGATTTCAGGAACTTCTCCTCCGCAGGATTTGAGATAAATCCTGTCTCTACCAGAACGCTTGGCATTGTCGTCATCCATAGTACCAGAAAACCACCCTGTTTCACACCCCTGTCAATTCTGCCGGCACGTTCCCTGAACTGGTTCTGGATCAGCGTAGCCAGTTCGAGACTCTGTTTAAGGTAAACGTTCTGCATAAGGCTGAATATAATGAACGATTCAGGTGACTTCGGGTCGTAACCCTCATAACGTGTGGTATAGTTTTCCTCCAGGGTGATGACCTCATTCTCCTTCATGACGACAGAAAGGTTCTGGTTTTCCTTGTCAGTACCCAGTACAAATGTCTCACTTCCCGCAACATTGCGGCTGACGCCCTGCCTTACTGCATTGGTATGGATCGAAATAAACAGGTCAGCGTTGTTTTTATTGGCAATGTCAGCCCTTCTGTCAAGTTCTATAAACACATCTTTCTCCCTGGTGTAAACCACCTTTACATCACTGAGGTTCTGCTTGATATAGTTACCTGTTTTAAGGGCTATTGCCAGTACAATATCCTTCTCCCTGCTCGCTGATCCTATTGCACCGGGGTCTCTTCCACCATGCCCGGCGTCAATTACAACAACGAATTCCTTTGTCACGGGGCTAACAAATCCGGATGTGGAAAGAAGCAGGAGAGGAACAATGACAACCAGCCTCATTCTTAGGTTTAAAATAATATCCTTCACTGTTCCGTTTTTACCCGGGGTAGCCATTTAACATCCCTTTTTTTTGGTAGTTTTGCCTCAGTAATGGTTATGTGGCAAAAACCATACAAAAATAGCATTTAAGTTGTATTTTCTGAATCATAAACGCACACTGTCCCTTATTCTTGTTCTGATACCATTCTTATTCTCTGTGGGTCAGGGTGTGGGTGTTATTCCCGATACACTTTTAATCTCCACTGATACTCTGACAATTACCAGGGATAGTCTTTTCTATACAAGGATATCGGATGATGCCATTGAATCAACAGTCGCATACAAGGCTGCCGGGTACAAAAAGAATAATATGTCGGAAAGGAAGGTCTACCTGATTGACGAGGCCGAGGTAACATATCAGAACATCTATCTCAAGGCCGATTCGGTGGTGCTTGATATGGATCTTGCCACAATTTTTGCTTCCGGCAGGCGCGACAGTACAGGAAAATCAACCGGCAAGGTCATTTTCAGGGAGGGCAGTGAGTCTTACGAGGTAGATACCCTCCGCTATAACTTCAAAACATCACGGGCAATTATCGTGAACCTGGTTACAAAGCAACAGGAGGGTTTCCTGCACAGCTCAGTAACCAAAATGCAGGACGACGGGACCCTTCACTTCGGAGGCAGCAGCTTTACAACCTGCGACGCTGAGCATCCACATTTCCAGATTGTGATGCCCAGGGCGAAAATCTATCCCGATGAGAAGATAGTATCGGGCCCGGCTTACCTGGTGATTGAGGACATACCTTTACCCCTTATAGTCCCGTTTTTCTATTTCCCGGTACAGGAAAAACTGGCATCGGGTATTCTTATTCCCCGTTACGGACAGGAACAGCAGCGGGGGTATTTCTTATCTGAGGGAGGATACTATTTTGCCGGGACCGAGTATTTCGATCTCCGTCTTACCGGAAATATCTACACCAACGGTACATGGATGGCAACAGCCTCCTCCAGGTATAATGTCAGGTACCGGTATTCAGGGAACCTTGCCTTCAGTTACGCAAACAATATTAGCGGAAACAAGGGACTGCCCGACTATAATAAGACCAGAAACTACAGGATTACCTGGAGCCATTCGCAGGATGCCAAAGCGAATCCCGGATCGCGCCTTTCGGCCAATGTCAACATGAGTTCAAGCAGTTTTGACAGGAATAATACCTATCAGCCGCTTGAAAATGTTACCACCCAGAGACAGTCAGGTATCAGCTATTCAAAAACATGGGCAGGTACACCATTCAATTTTGCGTCGAGCGTTAACCATAGCCAGAATAATGCAAACAAGACTGTAAGCCTGAACCTGCCAAGGGCAACTCTGAACATGGCGAGGATTTATCCCTTGAAGGGGAAACGCAGCGCGGGTCCGTCAAAATGGTATCAGGATCTGCAACTTCAGTATACTGCTCAGCTTGATAATCAGATTAACACCTACGACAGCCTGCTTTTCACCAGGAAAGTGTGGAAAAACGCAAAGGCCGGTTTTAAACATGAAATACCACTAAGCCTTCAACTTCGGCCATTCAGGAATTTCACCATTTCTCCTTCATTAAGGTATACCGGTGTACTCTATCCTCTTAAAATCAACAAAATATGGGTTCCCGACTATTTTGACCCCGACCTTAACAAGGTTGTGCCCAGGGTTATTATAGATACTATAAGCGGTCTCTCTTACGGGCAGGCGGTCAACCCTTCAATAAGTGCCGGATACAGCCCCCAGATATTCGGCTTTTATGAGTTCAGGAACCCGGGGGAAAGAAGACTTCAGCAGGTCAGGCATGTTGTTAAACCCACTCTCGGGTTCTCATTCATTCCGAGCATCAAGGGACTTTCTACACCCATGTACAGGCAGGTTCAGATAGACTCAACAGGCAGGGAGGTTACATACTCAATTTTCGAGAATTCCATTTTCGGAACCCCTGCATTGTCACAAAGGAGCGGAGCAATCAGTATCGGTATTGTAAATATCCTGGAAGCAAAGGTATTCGAGAAAAACGATACAACCGGTAAGCCTGAGAAGGTAAGTATCATTGAGAACTTCAGTATGTCAACTTCTTATAATATTTTTGCTGATTCCCTCAACTGGTCGCCCGTCGCAATGTCGTTCAGAACCATGCTGTTCAATCAGGTATCACTGTCGGCCAGTGGTTCATTCTCTCTCTATGCCACCGATGAAAACGGAAGATCTATCTCCAGGTTCTACTATGAAACTGACAGGAAGCTGATGCGCCTGCAGAACTTTTCAACCAGTGTTGATTTCGACCTTGGACGTTTGATAAGGGGTGATCAAACTACGGAAAGTGGTTCAGGGAGAACTACCCAGAGACCTGTGGGAGGCGGCAGAACCAGTCTCGACGGCAGCAATGAGGACCTTCCGGGGAGGGAACAGGCTCAGGAAGGACCTTTGCTAAGTGCCCCTCTAAGCCTTGAATTCGACGAGTACGGCTATGCCATCGTTGATCTTCCCTGGACCATGAACCTGGCATATAACCTCTCACTTTCCAAAACCCCCAAGGAAACAACAATATCACAGCAGGTTACATTGAACGGGTCATTGAAAATTGCTGACAAAACAAATATAACCTATGTTACCGGCCTTGACATTAAACAGAAGGAGATTACAATGACCCGTATAGGCGTAAACCGGAGCCTGCACTGCTGGGATATGAGCTTTAACTGGATTCCCACCGGATATCTGAAGAGCTGGGACTTTACAATCCGGATTAACTCTTCAATGCTCAGTGATCTTAAATACGAGAGGCGAAAGGATTACAGGGACAACCTGTAATCTCTTCCGGTGAAAATTTCACCTCTATGCCCACAAACATCTTTCTATCCCTTGCAACGGAATATCAAATGATGTAACTTCAGTGATTAATGTAAAAACTAAAATTCACCATGAAAAAAATCATTTCAACCAGCACGGCACCTTCCGCCGTGGGCCCATACAGCCAGGCAGTTGAAGTAAGCGGTACTCTTTATATCAGCGGTCAGATTCCGCTCGATCCGGCAACCGGTAAGATGGTTGAGGGAGGCATAACGGAACAGACAGAACAGGTATTGAAGAATATCGGTGAGATACTCAAAGCCGCAGGTTACCGTTTCTCCGATGTTGTGAAGTCGACATGCCTCCTTGCCGACATGTCATATTTCAGGGAGATGAATGAGGTTTATGCGAGGTACTACAGTGAGAAGCAGCCTGCCAGGGCAGCATTTGCAGTTAAGGGGCTGCCCCTTGGTGCACTGGTTGAGATCGAAACAATAGCTGTGAAATAAAAACGGCGCGGAGAATCTCCGCGCCGGTCTTATATCATACGGGCAGGTACTATTCTGCCACAATTTCGAAGTCAATTTCAACCCTGACCTCCCTGTGGAGTCTTACGGTTGCCTTGTACTGGCCAATCTCTTTTATAAGATCACCTTCAATCATAATCATCTTGCGGTCAATATCGAACCCTTTTTCCTTGAGGGACTCTGAAATCTGGATAGTGTTGACCGAACCGAAAATCTTCCCTGATGACGATGTTTTGGCTCCTATTACCAGAGAGGTGCCCGACAGCTTGTCGGCTATTGCCTGGGCTTCAAGTTTGATGCTCTCTTCCTTGTGAGCTCTCTGTTTAAGATTCTCGGCGTGAACTTTCCTGGCCGATGGGGTGGCCAATACAGCAAATCCCCTGGGAATCAGATAGTTGTTTGCGTATCCGTTCTTCACCCTGACTATATCATCTTTCTGGCCAAGATTTGGCACATCCTGTTTGAGTATTATTTCCATCTCTTGTCCTCCTTATTTTAATAGGTCAGTTACGTAAGGAAGCAGAGCAAGGTGACGAGCACGCTTTATTGCCTGCGAAACCTTTCTCTGATACTTGAGTGAAGTTCCGGTGAGTCTTCTTGGAAGAATCTTTCCCTGCTCATTCAGGAACTTTTTAAGAAACTCAGGATCCTTATAGTCAACATACCTGATCTTGTTTTTCTTGAAACGGCAGTATTTTTTCTTCTTAACCTCAACAGTCGGAGGGGTAAGGTATCTGATTTCAGATTCGTTCATTGCCATGGCTTATTCCTCCTTCTGTTTTTCTGTTTCTCTCTGCCTTCTTTTCTTTTCAGCGTATTCAACTGAAAACTTGTCCATTTTGAACGTCAGGAATCTGATAATCCTTTCGTCCCTTCTGTACTGTAGTTCAAGTTTCTCAATAAGTTCACCCGATCCCTTGAATTCGATCAGGTAGAAAAAGCCGGTCGATTTCTTCTGAATGGGATAGGCCAGCTTTTTAAGACCCCAGTTCTCTTCATGAACGATCATACCTTCGCTGTCGGTAATGACCTTCTTGAATTTCTGTACCGCTTCCTTCATCTGGATTTCAGACAAAACGGGAGTTGCAATGAAAACGGTTTCGTACTGATTCAACATAGTCACGTGTAGTTAATTAATCATTTTTTTTCTTTAAAAAGTGGGTGCAAAAGTAATCTTTTTTTCATAATATAAAAAACATTTTGGCAATTTACATTATCAGCCGTCTGTG
>VGGM01000093.1 GCA_016868515.1 Bacteroidota bacterium
AAGTTCAACAACATTATTCAGATTACCCTTTACACCTGGTATCTTACAAACTATCGCCTTTATCTTCTTGTCGCGGAACACCGTGCCGATGCCTCCCCGGCCGGCCTGCTTGAGCCTGACAAGTTTGCGCTTCGGATCGTAGAAGGTGAAGTTAAGCATACCTATCAGTGAATGGTCTGCCGCCGCTCCCGTCGACACAATACCTATATTCTTTTTGTCGGTGTCGCTTTCGGCAAACATCTCTGTAAGCTGTTCAGCAAGAATATGACTGTCGAGAGCCTCGGCCGGAGCCTCAAATATCTCAACGAAGTGATTAACCCCGTCAATAAAAACTATTATATCCTTTTCAGCCTTACCCTGGATCTCAATCGCATCAAATCCTGAAAACTTCAGAAACGGGCCGAAGAAACCACCAACATTACTGTCCATTACTGAATCTGTCTGCGGGGAAATAGTTACAACCAAGGACTTGCCCGTGCCAGAATACTGGGTTATTCCACCAATGGGGCCCGATGAAATAATTATCTCATTATCAGGGCTATCCCATGGTGTTTCAGGTTCAGTGGCATCCCAGAGCAATCGTAGTCCATACCCCTTGCCACCGATGAACTTCTCCTTCATCACGGCAGGTACATCCTTTTCGCGGATTTCGGGTGTTCCGACATTAACATAGAGAATCTTGTCGGTGTAGCCTTTGTCGAGCGGTTTCCACTTGTACTCCCACCTTTTCAGTAATTTGTGCTGCGATTTAATAGCCTGAATGTCCATCTGTTGGTATATGTTATTGGTTTCTCTGTTTGCTGCTGAAATCAAATTTCGAAATTATTTATCAGCCGGCAATATTTTAATGACATTAATCAATATGCTAAATGATGCATAACGTACCAGGGGGCATGTTTCATGACACGGGTATTGTTATCTTTGCCTCAAGTACCACAAGCTTTCAACCGATGTCTCTTCAGGAAGAGCCGCTTAGCTATTTCTGCCGGAAGAATCCACCTGATTGTGGCTTCATTGAACGGTTTGAAACCGGCGGGAAATATGCCGGTGTTATGCTGCGGAATGGCCAGATAGGAGTGTGTGCCATCCAGGGACAGAAGATTGATGACCGGTTGTTCAGGCACGGAGGGGAACCCGATCTGTCAGACCCGGGACACAGGATTCTGGTAAATGCATGGCTCAATGCCTTCTACAATTATGACATCGGTGAAACTGGCAGCGGAGATATATTCAACAGCCTGAGGTTTACACGATACAAGAATATTGTTATGATAGGCAGCTTCTCAAGTCTTATTGAGAAGTTCAGAAGTGAGGGTACCCGGCTGAGTATTTTCGATAATCTTTCCGGGGAAGATTTCATCCTGCCGATGCACCTTCAGCCATACTATCTGGCCGCGGCCGATTGTGTTATACTTACCGGGACAACAATTAACAACAACACCTTCACTGAAATTACCGGCAAAACTCCCGGGGAATGTGACATATTCCTTCTCGGACCATCAAATATCCTGCACAGGGATATGTTTGACTACCGGAACATAAGGGTGGTATTCGGCTCACGGTTTAAGAAGTACGACCATGAAGTACTTGATATTATAAGGGACGGTCATGGAACCAGAAGCTTTTTAAAAGAGTATAATAAAGTGTATATTTCGGCCTAATGACGATTAATTATGCTTTTCGGTGAAATCAAAAAAAGACTCTCCTCCTTCAGAGTCGGGATAGCAGGTGCCGGCGGGCTCGGTTCAAACTGTGCCCAGGCACTCGTCAGGTCAGGGGTTGGAACACTTGTAATTGCCGATTTCGACATCGTTGAGGAGAGGAACCTTAACCGGCAGTTCTTCTTTCTCGATCAGACCGGTATGAAGAAGGTCGATGCACTGAAGGTAAACCTCGACCGGATAGGCTCAGGATCAGTTATAATTGTCCATGACGTTACACTTACCCGTGAAATTATACCCGGTATATTTGCGGGTTGTGATGTTATTGTGGAGGCATTTGACAGATCCGATATGAAGCTGCTGCTGATAGAAACAGTTACGCGTGAAATGCCGGGAATCCCGGTAGTTGCAGCATCAGGGCTGGCAGGCTGGGGAGGCAATGAGACCATTACCAGCAGGAAAATTGATAAAACCCTTTATGTCGTTGGTGATGAATCGAATGAGGTTTCAGATGAACTGCCACCACTGGCACCAAGGGTAGGCATTGTGGCTTGCATGGAGGCGAACCTGGTACTGGAAATATTGCTGAACAGTAAAAACGGGCAGGGATGAAGATAATACTGAATAACCGTCCTGAAGAGTTCCACGCAGACACCCACACAGTCGATGATCTGCTCAGGGTGAGGAATATGACCTTCAGGATGAGAATAGTTAAGATAAACGGAGTACTGATTGACCGCGACAAATATGCGTCAACATACATTTCAGAGGGTGATGATGTTCAGGTGATATACCTGATGAGCGGCGGTTAATCAGGCCATCATAACGGCAGGGTAAATCATTCAGTCACTTCATAACCGGTTAAACAGAAATCCGGACTGATTGTTATACATATAAGTGAATAACGTAAAACAAACAGTAATGAGAAAACATCTTGAAGTCCCGGAAGCATACAATGAGCCTGTATTGACATATGCTCCCGGAACAGCAGAAAGGGAGGAACTTCGTAAAGTGATATCACAGATGAGGTCGACTGTTGCCGACATACCAATGATTATCGGCGGCAGCGAAATACGCACCGGCAACTGCGCCGAAATCAGACCACCGCATGACACATCCCACCTCCTGGGGCATTACCACAAAGGTGACAAGACACATGTAGAAATGGCGATAAGTGCAGCCCTTGATGCAAGGCGCGAATGGGCATACATGCCTTGGAAACAGCGTGCATCCATCTTTCTCAGGGCAGCCAGCCTGGTTTCGGGACCTTACCGGCAGTTAATAAATGCCGCGTCAATGCTGGGACAATCGAAAACGGTGCATCAGGCCGAGATCGATGCAGCCTGCGAATTTGCCGACTTCCTCAGGTATAATGTTCAGTATATGAACGAGATATACCAAATGCAGCCGGAAAGCCACCCCAATACATGGAACAGACTTGAGCAGAGACCGCTTGAGGGTTTTATATATGCACTCAGCCCCTTTAACTTTACATCGATAGCTGCCAATCTTGCAGCAGCCCCTGCACTTATGGGGAACGTGGTTGTATGGAAACCGTCAAATACCCAGATATACTCGGCCGATGTAATTATGAAAATCTACCGGGAGGCCGGTTTACCCGATGGCGTAATCAATATTATATATGTTTCAGGCCCGGAGGCAGCTGATGTGGTCCTGAGCAACAGGCACCTCGCAGGTATTCATTTCACGGGTTCAACAGGTGTGTTCAATTCGATATGGAAAACCGTAGGCAACAACATTGGAACCTATAAGAACTATCCCCGTGTTGTTGGTGAAACAGGAGGCAAGGATTTTATTCTGGCTCACAGTTCGGCAAATGCACGTCAGGTTGCCACTGCAATGGCCAGGGGCGCCTTTGAATATCAGGGTCAGAAGTGCTCGGCAGCTTCACGAGCCTACCTGCCTGAAAGCCTCTGGCCCGAAATAAGGCAGATCGCCGTCGGCCAGGTCGGCAACTTCAGGATGGGTGGCCCCGAAGATTTTTCCAACTTTATTACTGCCGTAATTGACGAAAAAGCATTCGACAAGCTTACTGCATATATCGAACAGGCTAAGAATAATCCACAGGTGGAGATTGTATGCGGGGGCAACTACGACAAATCGAAGGGGTACTTTATTGAACCGACAATACTGCTCAGTAAGGACCCGTGCTACATAACCATGCAGGAGGAGCTATTCGGTCCGGTACTTACAGTATATGTCTACAGGGATGAAGAATATGATGATATTCTCAGACTTATCGACAAAACCTCCATCTACGGTCTAACTGGAGCTGTTTTTGGCCGGAACCGGGATGCCATAAGGCAGGCAACTGATATTTTGCGCTATTCAGCCGGAAACTTCTACATAAATGACAAGCCTACGGGGGCAGTAGTCGGTCATCAGCCATTCGGAGGATCGAGGGCATCAGGAACCAATGACAAGGCGGGTTCGGCACTTAATCTGCTGCGATGGGTGAGCCCCAGAACTATAAAGGAGTGTTTTCTTCCTCCTGAGAACTGGGTTTATCCCTTCCTTTCGGAAGGCTGATAATTTCCACCGGTGGTTAATATCTTTTAAAACACGGCTATTCCGTTTTTCTACAAAATCGATTAGGTTTGCGGCATGTCAATCAGGTTCAGATATGCCGACAGGATACCTCCATGGCTCCGCAACAAGTTTGTGGTAACAATAATTATTTTTGTACTCTGGGTTCTCCTTTTTGATGCCAACAACCTGCTTGACAGGTTTCGTGATATCAGGCGATACAAATCACTTCAGCGCGACCAGGAATACTACACTCGCAGAATTGAGGAGGACAGACATAAACTTGAGGAATTGCACAGCGACAATGAAAGCCTTGAAAAATTTGCGCGTGAGCAGTACCGGATGAAAAGGCCCGATGAGGATATATATGTTATAATATCGCCTGAAGAGGAGAAAAGAGTTCAACGCGAATCGACTGCCCGGAAATAGGAAAGCAGCGTCTCCATATCTGCCAATGCCGGCCATGGCATCTCTCCCGACAGCATCAAAAACTCCCTTGCCGCCAATACAACAGGTACCTTTTTAAAAGTATTCTCGTGGCTTCTGTTTAGGAATTTTACGATCATGAAGGCATTGAACCATGAATAGAAACGTTTTAATCTATTCTGCCGGTCAGATGTGTTGGAGATGACTTCAGCGGTTCGGGAGACCCATATTTCCTTATCCATGAATGATTTAACCGCTACGGGAAGTGCAGTATAATCGGGAAATCCCGAGGTACCGGAATAGACTTCCGATCGCACAAGGCAGAACAGTTCCCTGAGAACAACGAAAGATTGAGGGGAATAGGTAAGCAGATCCTTACAGCCACTCTGCAACAATCTATCCAGTGATGGCCCGGTTCCGAACGGCACCCTTGCTGATATCCTTGCAGATGGGAACACAAGCTCTGGTTTAATCTCAATAAAATCATCCGACGTAACCAGCTTCCGGATGAAATAGAAGTCCTCCCCGCCCTGTTTCCGGCACATACCGCCGGCCTTCACATACCTGGCTGCACGTACTGCAAATGCAGAACCAACGGTATGGTATGAATAGGGAAATGTTGAATACCGCAAACCTGCCACAAAATAACGCAAATGGAGTTCATACTGCTTTACTGCAGAGATCTGCTGCCTGTCAGTTTCCGGCTCATCATCACGGTGACGGAACCCGATGGAACAACCACCGGCCTTTCGGTTCTTTCCGAATTGCTCCCACACGGTTGCAAGGTAATTTTCTGAGACCGTGCAATCGGCATCAAGTGAAAGTATGACTCCATCGGGATTGTTTACAACCTCAAATCTTCTGACCGCTTCATCCATACCTGTCTTTCTGGCGGCCCCAACTCCCCATCCCTTTATGCCGGGCTGGCCTGCATCAAGTACAAAAAGTCTGAAGAATTGTTCTCCGGCTGTACGTTGCCACTCCCTGATTGCCCCGATTGTCCGTTTGTTTGCTGAAGTTCCGTCTCTACCCGATTGTGCCGGGGAATTGACAACAATAATAACCTCGGTTCCTGTTCCGGGTGGAATGCAGGCCGCCAGCGAGGTGATGCAGTTGTTAATCTCAGGCTCGTCGTATGCGGGTATGACAACAATTATACCGAGACCGGCATCAGGTGGTTCAGGCAATGTAAATGGTGGAAAAAGTGCTCCTTTCGACAGGTAATCGGAAGCGAAAGTCATTTTTATTTGACAGCTTCGGCCTTTTCTGTGTTGTACTTATTGTTTATACCCTGAATTACCGTCGCAGTTATATCGAGGGCCTGATCACTGTAGAGAATTGGGCCGCCAAATGTTTTGCCCAGAATATACTGGAAATTATACTCCGACTTCATTGAATCGAGGTATGTGGTTATATAATCAAGTATCTGACGGTTCATAACCTGCTCTTCCTCCATAAGTTCATAGCCAAGCCTGTCTCGCAGGTCTACCAGTGCCTGTTGCTGCTGCATGAGCGACTCTTCCATCTGCTGTGCTGTGGCCCTGGTCACGAGACCTTTGCTGGCCTTGTCCTGATAATCCTTTACACCCCTCTCATATGCCTGTGCTCTGGAATTCAGATCGTTCTCCGACTTCTGCTGCTTCTCGGTGAGTTCAGCCCTCTTATCGGTGTACATTGTAAAATTGAGAATCACAGAATCGATGTTTACATATGCAATTCCATTCGATGTAACCTCAACCGGAAGGCTGAGATCTTCCTGATCAGATTTAGTTTTCCTGCTGCCGCCGGAAAAATGCAGGAAATAGATAACCGCGACTGCCACAAGCAGTACTCCGTTCAGGACAAGAGATACGTTCTTCATTGCTGTTAATGTAATGGTTTAACAATAGTTTGGCGCAAATATAAGCAAATAAACAGAAGAGAAAA
>VGGM01000094.1 GCA_016868515.1 Bacteroidota bacterium
ACAAAAGAATGAATTAAACCTGTTACCGGGACGAAGAAGAGGAAGCCGATAAGCCTTGCGAACCGGTGCGTAAACAATACAAAAAACAAAAATATGAAGAGAAAACTAATCATACCAATTGTGCTCTGCCTCTTTGCCGGGCTTACACTGTTCAATATCGGTCTCGCCAACAGACCCGTCAGCACCGACACTACCCTCGACCTTATCTCAGTCATGGTAAAAGCGTTTGATGAGGGTGAGGGTGGAGAGCCTGGCAATCTTGAATGCAGATGCGTTAAATGCCCTAATGAGGAATTTGGATGCTATAGCTATGACTATTTCTGGACCACATGCAAGAGTAATATAGGATATGTGGGCTCTCAACCATGTAATGGATATGGAAGAGGATGGGCTGAGGAGCACGTAGTTAACTGCCCGCCTAACAAATGCGGGAATGAAGCTTTCTAGTCACAGTAGTGAAGGTATAAGAAATATATATACTTGAATACGAGAAACGTTGCCTGTTAATTTAGTGCAACGCTTCTCGTGTTCAAAAACAAAAAAGATACTAAAACAACCAAGCAAATGAGCATTCAAAAGATTACAGTAATCCTGGCTTCAATGATCCTCACCGGGTGTCGTAGTGAAAAACCGTTCATCGAAACCTTTGAATTGAAAAATGAGGTTTCTTTTCGCCTTCTGAGTCATGTTCCAGCTCTGATTCTTACTCATCCAATAAGAATGATCGTCTTAGATGATCAATTCATTATTGCTGATTTTGAGGGAGATACTCTGTTTACTTTTATTAATAAAAAGGGAGAGTCATTTAGGTTTGGTATTCAGGGTAGAGGGCCTGGTGAGTATGTTGATGGTTATGGTCTCGCCATTTTATCAGACTCATCATTCATTATTAGCGATCGAGTCTTAAAACGAATATCATTTTACAAGATAGCCTCTGAAAAGGTATTGAAATACAATGAGGTTAGTGTTCCAATGGCATACAACATCTACCCCTATGATGAGAATCTTATGGTAACAAATGGACAGGAACCATTTGATAAGAACTATGGCGTACTTGACTTATTACGAGACACAGCCTTTTCATATATAGATTTCCCATTATCAACGACAAATGATGAAATCCCGGAATTTGCCAAACAACGAATGTTTTACAGTCATATTGTAAAGAAACCTGGTTCCAACCGATTCGTTTCATTTAAAGCATCGCAATTGATAGTAGATGTCATGGATCTTAATCATGAAGAGCTCGTCCTTGTAGACCGAAGAGTATTTGCCCAGTTTAAATGGGATAAAGACGGGAATCGTTACAGTCCACAAAGTAACGAATCTCTTAACGCAATTACCGGTTCCAGAATTACAGGATCAATATCAAATATCTTTATATGCTACCAAGATTTGTCACGTGAGGATAAAAGTTGGAATCTTCTTACTTTTACATGGGAAGGGATACCTCAAAACCGTTATGAGTTGCCATTTATACCTTACTGCATTTTCTCGACGGCAGATGGAACCCTATATTGTATTACCACTGTTGAGATGGAATACCGAATTGTTGAAGTTCGGCTGGATAAATGAATGGTATAGACAACCAGCATTTGTAAATTGGTAATCTTATATAACTTAAATATTTCATGTTAGTTCCATGTATTCTTATAGATGGTCAGAGAATCGCACATTACCTGAGTAAGAAAAGTAATAAATATATTCTTCAGTTCATCATTATTGGTGCTACTCTAATCACTTGTTGTGATTCAGAGCTGCCACTATTTCACATAGATCAGAAGACAGGTTTTATATCCTGGAATATCGACAGAGTTCGTGAAACCCGCGACTTGCCTCTCAGCATGATAGCAGAAGAGTCGAAGGTCCTTGTTATTCCATCCGTACGCTTTGCACCATTAGTTGCTGCCAACATTAGTGAGATTTTCATCTCCTCCAGCTTCATGTTACTTATTCCCAGTTATGAGATTAAGACACCTCCTCTTCTCTTTAACCATAATGGCGACTTAATCACACATTGCAATCCTGGTGACGAAACATACAAGGTACTAAATGCCGTCATTAACGATCATGACAGTACAATCATAATGCTGACGGAAGGGCTGCATTGGTACTCATACCATATTCCCGCTAACAATGCATCTGAACATAATCATCTCCATGGCGAAGAGTCGCTGGTGTTTTTGGATAGCGAAAAGTTTATCCTATCATCACACTATGAGAATAAGTACTGGATTGAATCAGGCTCATTATATTCACAGCATCGGCGAAATATAATAACACGGGAGGGTAAGGATCCGCTCAATTATGTCTACCGGGCCGATTTTCTGAAAAGAGAAAACAAAGTCATTGTATCTACCCCATTTATAAACGATACAGTATACCTATTTGACCATGTAAACCACACATTAATACCTCTTGTAGGTTTTTTCTCCAAGCCATCAAAGACCGGGACAAATATGAATACCGGAGTAATCCCCGATATCGCTGCTCTGGAAGAAAGATATATACATCGTTATTACAGAACGTTCGTTCTATATTGTCAGGATAGATACCTTCTTGAATTATCCTGGCAACAAGCAACAGAATATCTGTTCTTCAACCAAAGTACAAGAGAAGGATTCAGAACTACCAGGCTCACCGACGATTTCCGGGGAGGTATCAGCTTTGAACTGTCTGCTCTCATGCGAAACCTACCAAATTGGGGATTTAAAGGGAATAGTGACTACCTTGTATACTGGTTTTCGAAGAAAGAGATGGAGAAGAGGCACTCCGACCGGTTAAGGGACACGGACAACAATTCAGAACACCTTCAGTCTTTGAGGAGATTAATGTCTGAATGTGATGACAACGACCTGATAGTTTTCATTAACAAACTCAAGATGTGACCTTCTATTTCTTCAATTTCAGTTTTGAAATCTACTATCATATCGAATAGTAATAAAGACCCATTATAATGAAAACACCATCCCTTATCCTCTTTGTTCTGATCTTTCTGGTTCTCATCTCCTGTAAAAGTCCGTCAGTGCATTATTCTGATTTTCAAACTACAAAAAACATTCAGTTTGATGAGCACAAGGTCTCAATATTGCTTGGAATGCCCATGGATATGCTGGTAGTGAATGACCTTGTAATAGTTTTGGACCAACAGACAGATATGTTCTTTCATCTGTTTTCCATTGACAGCTTTAACCATCTTGGCAGTTTTATAAGAAAAGGAAGGGGGCCGGGTGAGGAGGTATTTATCAGTCCGTTTTTTAAGATACACGCCGATGATGAGATTATATATCAGAGCGAAAGTGATTTGAAGGTTGCAAGAATCTTTTTATCTGGTGATTCAGCCAATATGGTCATTCTTAGAAAAATTGATCTGCCGGCTGCAATGCGTGAAGGGGTGGATTTCTTTCTGGTTAACAACAAAATATTTACTTCCAACTATCTTGATACCGCTTCAAGGGATTTCTCTGTTTATGATATGGAAACCGGACAGATGTCTGAGTGGGGAGAATCATACTTTTTCTCTGACAAGAGTATCCCACAGTATATGCTGGCTTTTAATAATGCAAAACTTACAACAGTCAATTCAAAGGAGAACCTGATAGCATCAGTATTTAACCAATTCCCATTGCTCAGGATATATTCTCTCGAAACCGAACAGCTGATTGCACAGCTGCAAATGTCTGATGCTTCACATAACCGGGAAGTAATGTTGACAGGACAGGGCCAGCCCGGAACCGGGGGAAAGATTAGTTATTATCACCATGTCAGCTCAACTGACGATTATATTTATGGCCTTTATGGCGGGTTCTCGGTTATGGATCGTTTTAAGGAGGGAGAAGAGCCCTTCTATTATGACTGGTCAGAAGAGGTACATATATGGAAATGGGATGGAACTCCCGTAATGAAGCTCAGATTTAACAGAGCCGTTTCGTCGTTTGATGTCACCCCCGACAATAAAAAAATTATTGCCACTTCGATTGTCGACACGGATAAGCTGTTTGAGGCTGTAATTCCGTGGGATTAGTTATAATCCGTCGGGTGCAAAACCCAACCCTGGCAATCTCACTTCTGATATATCATAAACAGGGTGTGTCATGGTTGAATTTTCTTCACCGGCAGTTCATCAGTACATTCTGAAAGCATTTGTGATACCGGCCGGCTGTTTACAGGATGTATCTTCCCGGGCATCAGCTCTGCCAGGGGTTCAAGAACAAACCTACGTTCAGCCAGCCGTGGATGCGGTATAACAAGCCCTCCTTCATTTATCACACGGTCGCCGTAAAACAGAATATCTATATCGATCACCCTCGACTCATAACCCTCGACACCAAGGCTCCTCACCCTACCCATGGAGGTCTCAATGTCGGCAATCACCGTCATCAGCCCCGCCGGCTCCAGAAAGGTACGGTAAACAGCTACCAAATTGTAGAAGGAATTCTCAGCCCTGAAGCCCCACGGCTCTGTCTCATAAATCCGCGACACAGCCACCCGCTCAAGCCCCGATTCTTCAAGCAGCAGCAGAGCCCCGCAGAGATTAGCTGCCCTGTCGCCCATATTGCTGCCGAGCGATAATACCACCTCTTCCATATGGTGTGAATATACTCTTTTTCGTATCTTTATCGCCCTTTAACCCCCAAAGAAAAACAATATGAAGAATTTTCTTACCACCGTGCTGGCCGTGATAACCGGCATCATTCTCACATCAATAGTTTTCTTCTTCTTTATGCTGATAATGATCGGCGTTATGGTATCGTCGGGCAGCAAACCGGTTACCGTGGCCTCAAACTCGGTGCTGGTACTGAAATCGGGAACACAGATCCCCGACCGCGGTAACCCCAACCCCACATTCACCTTCGACATAATGAACATGTCGCTGGCTCCCTCCGTGGGACTGAACGACATACTCGCCAACCTCGAAAAGGCAGCAGATGATCCGAAAATCAAGGGCGTTGTGATTGAAACAGGGCTCCTCCCGTCGGGCTGGGCAACCGCGTCGGAAATACACAACGCACTTCTCAGGTTCCGCGAAAGCGGCAAATTCGTAATATCATACACCGACTACCTCCTTCCCCAGGAGGGGTACTTCATATCGTCGGCCGCCGGCAGCATTTTCCTCAACCCCCAGGCGTCCATCGAATTACAGGGAATGAGCGCCGAGGTGATGTTCTACAAAAAAGCCCTCGAAAAAATTGGCGTCGACGTGCAGGTAATACGTCACGGCAGGTTCAAGGGTGCGGTGGAACCGTTTATGCTCGACCGGCTCAGCGACGAGAACAGGATGCAGATAGCCTCATTTACCGGGTCGGTATGGAATAGCGTGGTTTCATCAATTTCAGCCGCCAGAGGCATCGATGCCGCGGAAATAAACCGCATTGCCGACCAGATGCTGGCCATGGACCCGGCTGAGGCGCTGAAGCTGAAACTTGTTGACGGACTGATATACAGGGATTCACTCCTCGACACTCTCAGGGCACTGTGCGGTCTTGAACCCGATGCCGATGTGAAAACAGTATCGATGTCAAAATACTCTAAAGTCCCCTCCACAATAAAACACCCGGTACACAAGGAGAAAATTGCTGTTATTTATGCATCGGGTTCAATTGTTATGGGTAAGGGAACCGACAGCAACATAGGAGGCAACAGCTACGCCGAAGCAATTCGCGGGGCCCGCCTCGATACCACCATTAAGGCCATTGTACTCAGGGTTAACAGTCCCGGAGGTAACGCCATCGCTTCGGAACTTATCTGGCGGGAGGCCGACCTGGCCCGCCAGGTTAAGCCTGTTGTGGTATCGATGGGTAACTATGCTGCATCGGGGGGATATTATATAGCAGCACCGGCAACCAAAATTGTATGCAACCCCACAACAATAACAGGCTCAATAGGTGTGTTCGGGCTGATCCCCAATGCCGGAAAGCTGATGAACGAAAAGCTTGGCATAACCACCGAAGTGGTTCGTACCAACCAGCATTCCGATGCACCCTCACTGTCACGCCCCCTCACAAGCTACGAGGCACAGGTTATCCAGGCAAGCGTTGAGCGAACCTATGATACTTTTGTCGGGCACGTGGCCGCCGGAAGAAATATGACCGCCGAAGCTGTCGACAAGATAGGTGAAGGGCGGGTATGGAGCGGCACCGAAGCACTTCAGACAGGACTGGCCGATATGGCAGGGGGTCTGAAGGAGGCTGTCGCCGAAGCCGCATCGCTGGCCGGTATTGAAGAATACAGTACCATCGAGCTTCCGGAACTCATCGATCCGTACACCAAACTGATACAGGATCTCACCGGCGAGGCTGTTGTAAGATCGGTGCTGAAGGAGACGGGCTACCTTGCCGGATACCTTGAAAGCCTGAAGGAGTTAACCGGGCTGACGGGCATACAGGCACGCATGCCATTTTTCATTAACCTGCGGTAAAACGGCATTGAAACCCGGCTCAAAATATTATATCCTTTACCTGCCAGCCATGCTTTACGGGCTGGTTGTCGCGGTGCGTAATTTTCTGTATAACAAGGGCATACTTCCTTCAAAAGAGTATGATATAC
>VGGM01000095.1 GCA_016868515.1 Bacteroidota bacterium
CCTGATCGTGCTTCCCAGATGAATATCCGATACAGCCGCGATTTTAACTTCCGGCCTGCCATTCAGGGATTTGGTGGTTTCAATCTCGTAGTTGACAATGCGCGGAGCCAGAGCATTGAAAAATCCTGCCACGATAACAAGTACTGTTATTCCGTTAACAATAATGAATCTCCACTTTTTTATACCGGTCAGCAGTTCACCGTTGGATATTCCGGCAACTTTCACGGCAAGAAGCCCCAGGTCAGTTATTATATAAAGGAGTACGGCATATAGCATATATGCAAGCCAGAAACCTCCAATGATGTTAAGAATGTCAGATAATATACCCGAGTGATTCCGTTCAAGGATCTTGCCGGCAATAAACATCGAAACCAGTAAAAGGAATGTTACAGTGTACATTGCAGAATACCTGCCTCTTCCGGCCAGGGCATATCCCTTCAGGTATATATATGTATTTGCGGCAAAGTATACCGTGAATACTACTATAAAGAATATTGCCATCTGGTTTTGCTTCATTTATATCGGATGTCAGAGTTTAAGATCGCTGAACTGGCGGCAGCGCCTGACATAGAACATAAAGACAATGCTTTTGTTCAGGATTGTTGACGGTATGTTATTGCTGTCGGGATGAAGCTGTCTGACTTTGTCTCTTGCAATTCTAAGGGAAGGCATCGCCCTGTAATAATCGCCGTGTGCCCTTAATACCGCGGCACAATTCTTTAACCGGCCGGTCAGAAGGAACAGCAGGGCGGCCATGCCATCAAGGCACTTCCTGGCAAGGAGTCTGCCCCTGAAACCCTTTTTCGGCAGGTTCTTGTAGAGCATAAAGAGGTTATTCCTGAAATTCAGATATGTTTTGCCCGGCGACTCATATCTGAGGGTTCCTCCACCCACATGATATATGGTTGACGATGGTACTGCCCTGATTGAATACCCAAGCCGGTGAAGCCTCCAGCAGAGATCGATCTCCTCCATGTGCGCAAAAAATGAGGGATCGAGACCCCCGGCCTTCCTGTAGGCCTCGGCCCTTACTGCCATACATGCTCCACTTGCCCAGAAGATATCTGCCTCCGTGTCATACTGGCCATTGTCATATTCAGTAACCTGAAATATCCTGCCGCGGCAGAAAGGGTACCCAAACCTGTCAATAAAACCTCCTGACGCACCGGCATATTCAAAACGGTTACGGTTGCCATATGAAAGTATCTTTGGCTGGCATGCGGCAACAAATCTGTTCTTTTCCATTGTCTCAATCAACGGGGCAAGCCAGCCCGGGGTAACTTCAACATCGGAATTCAACAGAACGAAATACTCAGCATCAATAAGGCCAAGGGCTTTGGCATATCCACCGGCATATCCCAGGTTTTCAGGGAAACGGAGCACCTTAACACTACTGTGCTCACTCTCTGTCCACCCGGCCGAACCGTCGGTCGACCCGTTGTCGGCAACCCATATGGTACATCCCGGCAATGCAGAATGCTGAACAACGGTGCCAAGAAACTTCCTTAGAAACCCGATTCCGTTCCAGTTAAGTATCACCACGGCAATCTTATCCAACTGCAACCTCCTTCCTGTGTTTCCACCTGCGATGTGACCATATCCAGTGTTCGGGCTTTTCCTTAATTAACTCCTCAAGTCTTTTTACATGCGCTTCAGTAACTGTATACTCCGGCAGATTGCCGGTTTCACTGAACAACTCCTCGAAGGTTAGTTCGTAATGACCCCGCCTTACCTTGCGGTAATTGAGAAACAGCACAGCCATATTGAACCTGGTTGATATCTTTTCTGCACCGAGGTAAACAGCGGTATCCTGGTTAAGGAACCGGGTCCAGTACCTTACCTCAGTGCGGGGAGGAGCCTGGTCGGCTATGAATACCGACATGGTCCTTATCCCCTGGTTCCTGAATGAGATCAATTCCCTGACAATACCCGACATGGGCGTAAGTACTATCCCGAATCTCGAACGAAGCTTGAAGATCAGCTCATTAAATCGCTTATCCTTAAGAGGTTTGTAGATGATCACTATCCTGCCATCCATATAGAGGGGTGTGGCTATAAGCCATTCCCAGTTGTTGTAGTGACCGCCTACTGCAAGCACATCCCTGCCTGACCTCATTATCTCCATCGGGAGCTCGGGGTTGGTTACACGGAACCTTCTTTTTATCTCCTTTTCAGGCATATGTCCGGCCTTCAGTGTCTCAATGAACATGTCGGCAAGGTGCATGTAGAACCTTCTTTCAATCCTCCTGATCTCTCCCGGGGATTTATCGGGAAAAGCATTCCGCAGATTATTCCGTGTTACCTTCCGGCGGTATCCGGGGAAGCAACAGATAATAAACCATATCGGATAGGAGAGGCCATAAAGGACCGGCAGAGGCAGCAGGGTGACAATCCTTATGAATGTATATATTATATAATATGCCGGTGCTCCCATCAGTCTCCCATATTCACGGACGCATGAAGCCTTTTACAATATTAATAACTTCGTCTGACATAATTCAGAAAATCCATGCTCATTTAACTATTTCTCCGGTTATATCCCCATCATCTGTAATCGCCGAAAGCCTTACCGGTCTTATTTCGCCAGCAAGGCCCGACCTGCTGTGTCTTACCAGTACTTTTATATAGTTTGGTGTAAAACCGGTAAACATCCCTTGCTGTTTTGTATTTTCAAAAAGCACATTTTCAACAGTACCCAGGCTGGCCCGGATGAATGAGTGCTTTTTCGCCGCAGATAGTTTTATAAGCCTTTGGCTTCTCTCTTCCGCTGTTTTGTGTGGCACCCTGCCGGGCAAATCAGCAGCCGCGGTTCCCGGTCTGACAGAAAACCTGAATATATGCATATACGACAAAGGCAATGATGTGAGGAATGTGAAAGTCTCCTCAAAATCCGTCTCAGTCTCCCCGGGGAAACCGGTTATCACATCGGCTCCTATACCTGCCAGCGGCATCAGCTTCCTTATCTTCAATACTCTTTCGGCAAACAACTCCCGTGTATACCTCCTTTTCATTGCCGCAAGAGTTTTATTGCATCCGCTCTGAAGCGGAATATGGAAATGTGGCATGAGCCTGCCGCCTGCCGCCGCCATCTCAATAACCTCATCGGTAAGCAGGTTCGGCTCTATTGATGAGATGCGATAGCGTTCGATTCCTTCAACCCTTACGAGTTCTTTCAGCAGGTCTGTGAATTTTTCTCCCGTTGACTTGCCGAAATCACCGGTATTGATCCCGGTAAGTACAATCTCCTTCGCACCCGATGCGGATATCCTGTTCGCCTCTTCAATACATTCTGCCACAGGAAGGTTCCTGCTTCTGCCACGGGCCAGGGGAATTGTACAGTATGAACATTTATAATCGCATCCGTCCTGTACCTTCAGGAACGACCTTGTGCGGTCGCCCGCCGACCATGACGGATTAAACCCGCCGGTCGCTTCAATCTCGCAGGAATGCACCTCAGGTGAATCCCTCTTTTCAAGGTTGCTTATATAACGGGGAATATCAAACTTCTCATTGGTGCCCAGCACCAGATCGACCCCCGGAATGGAGGCAATTGCACCGGGATTCAGCTGGGCATAGCATCCAACCACGGCAACAAAAGCGCCGGGATGCCTTCCGGTGATCTTCCTGATGGCATGCCGGCATTTCCTGTCGGCTGCGTCGGTAACCGAGCATGTATTTATTATATATATGTCGGCTTCATCGTTGAAGGAAACCCTTCTGAATTGCCCGGCTGGCAACGACCGTGCAATGGTTGAGGTTTCGGCAAAATTCAGCTTGCAGCCAAGTGTGTGAAAGGCAACACGTAGCAGTCTGCCATTCATGACTACAGAAGTTTACTGGCAAGTTCGGCCAGGAAGCTTCTTTCGCCTTTGATCAGGTTGACGTGGGCAAATATATCCTGACTCTTCATCTTGTCAGACAGATAGCTCAGACCGTTTGATCCTGTATCAAGATATGGTGAGTCAATCTGTTCAATGTCACCGGTGAAAACCATCTTGGTTCCTTCACCTGCCCTTGTGATTATGGTTTTTACCTCATGCGGGGTAAGATTCTGCGCTTCGTCGACAATAAAGAAAATGCTTGAAAGACTCCTTCCCCGTATATAGGCCAGCGGTGTGATAACCAGCTTCTCTTCCTTGATCATCTCATTGATCTTCAGGAACTCGGGGCTCTGATGGCTGAATTTGTGCTTGATTACCGTAAGATTATCGTACAGGGGCTGCATGTAAGGATCCATCTTCTCCTTCAGATCACCCGGAAGGTAACCCATGTCGCGGTTGGCAAGCGGCACAATGGGCCTTGCCAGAAATATCTGCTTATACCTTTTCTGCTGTTGAAGCGCTGCGGCCAGGGCAAGCAGCGTTTTGCCCGTTCCGGCCTTGCCAGTAAGAGAAACTAGCTGTATCTCAGGATTGGTAAGGGCATCAAAGGCAAAGGTCTGTTCGGCATTGCGCGGGTCGATACCGTAGGTGGTCTGTTTAAGTACCCGGTGAAGTGTACGGTTTACGGGATTGAAATGGGCCAGCGCGCTGGCGCCGTTGTTCCTGATAATAAAAAACCTGTGCCCGGCCTGATCAATCTTAATGTCAGTATCATCAATGCTGAGACCTTCATGTGATTCGTACAGCCTGTTGATGACTTCGTGGTTTACATTTTCAAGTATCTGAATCCCCTTGTAAAGGTCGTCAATGTTGGCCACCTTGTCGTTCTGGTAGTCCTGGGCCATGACTCCCAGCGACTTAGCCTTCATCCTCAGGTTGATGTCCTTCGATATGAGAACTACCGTTTTATCCTTGTTGGCCTGACAGATATGATCGGCTATTGAAAGGATTCTGTGATCGGGGGTACGTTCAGGGAACGACTGATGAACCCTTTCGGTAAAATCCTTTCCTGTTTCAATATGCAGGTTACCTAGTCCCGGGCCCAGTGGTATGTTCGAAGAGAGAAGTTCATCGCCTGAAAGCTTGTCGAGTTCGCGGGTGAACTCACGTGCGTGAAAATTTATCAGGTCATTGCCACGCTTGAACTTATCGAGCTCTTCAAGTACAACTATGGGAATTATAACATCGTTTTCCTCGAAGTTGTAAATACATGTGAAATCGTGCAGAAGAACGTTGGTGTCGAGTATGAAAATCTTCTTGTTGAATTTTTTTTTGCCCATGATTAATCATTTTATTCAGATCCGTGCCTCTTTTCAACCTCGTTTGCCGCGAACGAAACAGTTTGAAGAGGTAGGGATATCATCTTTTTTCAGACGGTAAAATTACCCATTTTTGCATTTACTTTTTTTATGAGTTATCAATAGCATATAATAGTTATGAACTATCAGGAAACCCTGAGCTTTCTTTTCAGCCGGCTTCCGGCCTACCAGCGTATTGGCAGGGCCGCATACAAGGAGGGGCTCGGCAATACCATTGCACTCGACAACTACTTCGCGAACCCTCACACTAAATTCAGAACGGTTCATGTGGCCGGAACTAATGGAAAAGGCTCGGTCTCGCACATGCTTGCTTCGGTATTCCAGACCATGGGTTTGAAGACGGGATTGTATACTTCTCCCCATCTGCGCGATTTCAGGGAGAGGATAAGGATTGACGGTATCATGCTTCCCGAAACGGAGGTTACAGGGTTCGTTGAGAATCACAAAGCCATTATTGAGGCTGTGTCGCCAAGTTTCTTCGAAATGACGGTTGCCATGGCATTCGATTACTTTGCCCGTGAAAGTGTTGACATTGCAGTAATAGAGGTTGGAATGGGTGGCAGACTTGATTCAACAAACATCATCACACCTGTGCTGTCGGTGATAACAAACATCGGCCACGATCATATGGAGTTTCTTGGGGAGACCCTGGCGAAGGTTGCCGCCGAAAAGGGGGGTATTATTAAACCCGGGGTGCCGGTGGTCGTCGGAGAGAGTTTGCCCGAGACCCGGCCGGTTTTTGAGCAGATTGCATCTGACAATGGCTCTGTATTGAAATTTGCCGACGAATACTACACCTGCAGGCTCGGCCGTTCCGAGGCTTCTTCAGCAATCCGTGGGTATGTTCTTCTCGCGAAAAGCGACGGATACAGAACGGAGGGGCTTATCCCCCTTACCGGTGATTATCAGGCAAGGAATCTTGCAACCCTGGCACTGGCGGCCGGCATGATGCCAGCCGGATACACCCCGTCGGTGAATCAGTTGGCAGATGGAATTGAACAGGTGGTAAAGCTGACCGGACTGCAGGGAAGGTGGCAGGTACTAAGGCATGATCCACTGGTTATTGCCGACACCGGGCATAACAGGGAAGGAATTGAGTACGTGGTGAGGCAGCTCAGTACAACCCCGCACAGCCGCCTTCATATGGTTATAGGCATGGTAAACGACAAGGATCTGGCAACGGTATTGCCTCTCCTTCCCCGGGATGCCTTTTACTACTTCACCAAAGCTTCAATTCCAAGGGCACTGGACGAGAAGCGTCTTAAGGAAGAGGCATCATATTACGGGCTTTCAGGGGAAGC
>VGGM01000096.1 GCA_016868515.1 Bacteroidota bacterium
AAGGAAATACCTGTAATATTTGTTTCAACCGGTGCACACCTCGATTACCATACTCCATCGGACACGAAGGAGAGAATCAATTATGAGGGTATGATATCGATTTCTGATTACCTTTATGGTATTATTCAAACGGTGGCCAACAGTGAGGAACGCCTTGTATTCCAGGAAGCTGGTCCGAAAGACGGGGGAAGCCGGGGCATGAGAAGAAAAGGGGTAACCCTTGGAATTATGCCTGACTTCGCAGGTAATGTTAAAGATGGTCTGCGGGCCGATTTTGTTACTCCCGGCCGGCCTGCAGCCCTGGGTGGCATGAAACGCGGTGATATTATCAGGTCAGTTAATGGTAAACCTGTTAGCAACATTGAAGACTATATGTTCAGGCTGAACCAGCTCAAGCAGGGAGAGACCATAACAGTTGAGATTGACCGCGATGGTAAGAAAGAGGTTTTACTGATTCAACTCTGAAAACAAAAGAAAAACTCATAAGATGAAGAATATCATTTATTGGTTCCTTGCGGTCGTAATAACGATATCAGCGGCAATATATCAGCGCAGTACAGGACCTACCTACCCAATGAGAGCCGAGGTTAATGTAAACGGAGAAGTTTACAGGATAAAACTTGTCAGAAGCCTTGGACTTGATGAGAGACCCTCGGTAAGGCTCGCCATATTCGATGAAACAGCATCAGCGAAGCTTTTTTACAAGAGATTCAGAACAGACGACCCCTATATGGAGACCGACTTCATATTCGGCATGGATGAGATGAAGGGATTCTTCGCCGCTGTTCCGCCGCAACCACCTGCAGGAAAGTTGCAGTACTACATTGAAATAACTGATTCAGGCGGTACACAAACCCTGTTCAGGGAGGCTCCTGTCGTTATTCGTTTCAAGGGGGCCGTTCCGGGATGGGCATTGACGCCGCATATACTGCTTATGTTCTTTGCAATGCTCTTCTCGACGGCTGCCGGACTGATGGCAGCTTTCGGTAACGAATCGCAGAGAAGATACGGGATTGTTACACTGGTATTACTGCTCGCCGGCGGTATGATACTCGGTCCGGTTGTCCAGTATTACGCTTTCGGTGAGTTCTGGACCGGAGTACCGTTCGGCTGGGATCTTACCGATAACAAGACACTTGTTTCGGTTCTGTTCTGGGTACTGGCTGTGGTAATGAATTACCGGCGCAAAAAACCGGCGTATACAATCATCGCCGCCGCCGTCCTGCTGCTTGTGTATTCCATTCCTCACAGCATGTTCGGCTCTGAACTCGACTTTGCAACAGGTGAAATAAAACAGGCTATGTTACCATTTATTTCAACCATGTAGTTTTTTTTGCAGCCCATGCAGCGTTTTGCGCTGCCCGCAGTCATTATTCCGGAAAACTTGAAACTGTGGGTGCAGCATTGCAAATAAAGACTACTACACCGGGAAAAATGGTTAATGTTGAAGCGGCTTACAAAAACATACACCAGGATCTGATAGACGGGTGTATAGCCGGAGACCAGAAAGCACAGTTTCAGGTCTACAAGTTGTACTTCAAGGCGATGTACAACACCAGTCTGAGAATTGTAAACGATACATTGGAAGCTGAGGACATTATGCAGGAGGCATTCCTTTCAGCTTTTGAGAAAATCGGAACATATTCAGGTGCGGTGAGTTTCGGAGCCTGGCTTAAGAGGATCGTGATCAACAAGTCGCTCGATTACCTCAACAAGAAGAAAGTGATCTTTGAAGAGATTGAAAAACACGGAGAGCTTCACGATGACAGCGGTGAGGAGATTGAATCGAAGCAAATATTCGAAAACCGGCTGGAGAAGGTAAAGGAGGCTATCGAAAGACTGCCGGAAGGTTACAAGGTCATACTGAACCTTTATATGATTGAAGGTTATGACCATGATGAGATTGGAGATATTCTGAAAATATCGAGCAGCACATCGAGATCGCAGCTTTCAAGAGCCAAACAGAAGCTTGTGGCAGAACTCAGATACAGCTAAAATTACGACAATGAAAGATATAGAAGAAATAATCAGGCAAAACAGGCACTTCTTCGATGATGCCGAGCCTTCAATGGGACACATTGAGCGGTTCAGGGCAAAACTTGAAGTAAGGTTCGCCACCAGAAGGAAGATCAATATCGGGCCATACCTGCTCAGAGCCGCTGCTGTTACCCTTCTGCTTACACTCTCCTCGTTGTGGACATGGGAACATTTCATCAGGCCTGAGAGCAGGAGGATGACACTCAGCCAGGTTTCTCCTCAATACCGCGAAGTGGAAAGCTACTATGTCAGTCAGGTTAATATGCTGCAGGTTGAGATTCTCAATATTGCGGCATTGGCAGGCGATGAGCAGAAGAGAATGCTTGATGAGGAGATCAGGAACATGGATGTATCATTCAGGGAACTGCAGAAGGAACTTAAGACAAACCCCAACGACGAAAGGGTAATCAATGCCATGATAGAACATTACCAGACCAAGGTTGAAGTTATGTCTTTTATCCTCAACCAGCTTAAAGAGATAAGGAATGAAAACCAGAATAGAACAGAGGAAAATGAAAAAGTCAGCATATAAGACCATCAGTGTCACAGCAGCCCTCCTTATCCTGACCGCGTGGGTAGCGCCCTCTCAGGAGGTATCAAGGGACTACAGCAGAACCTTTACTGTTACTCCCTCTGAAGGTGTGGTTATTTCAAACAGATACGGCGATGTAACTGTTGAAACATGGAACAGTAACGAAGTGGTTATTGAGGTAAAGGTAAAGGTCGAACTGTCGAGCCGTGATCGTTCGGAAAGGCTTGTTGAACTGATTAACATCGATTTCTTTGAGAATGATACCGCTGTTGGGGCAACAACCAGGCTCGATGACAGGTTCTCGGCAACCACCAGAGGTACAGGGACCAACAGATTCAGTATCGATTACAAAGTAAAAATGCCCGCAGGAAACAACCTTGAAATTTCAAACAGGTACGGTAACGTAAAGATAACCGAACACCCGGGCAGGGTTAACATCAATGTCAGGTATGGAAACTTCTATGCGCTGAAATTAACCCGTGGGAACGAGAAACCAATAAACACAATATCAGTCTCTTACGGCAAGGCGGTGATTGAAGAAGCCAACTGGCTGTCAGTTATTGCAAGGTATGCACCGGAGGTAACGGTTACAAGAGTGCAGGCCATGATGATCGACAGCAGATACTCAAAAGTCATTGTTGATAAGGCTGGTTCAATAGTTGCTGACTCGAAATATGATAACATTTCACTCAGAGAGGTTAACAACTTCGTTGCGGAAACTGGCTATGCTTCCGTGAAGATTGGCTCGCTGTCGGGTAAACTCGATCTTACAACAAGATATGGTTCTGTTGAGGTTACTTCGATTCCTGCAGGGTTTGAAGCAATTAATATTGATGCTGCCTATACTGGTGTCGGACTGGGCATTGCCCCTGCCGCCGAGTACAGACTCGATGCAAGAGTAAGCTATGCAGGTCTGACATACTGCGAGGAATGCCTTGATATTCAGAGGCGGATCGTTGAATCGACCTCACGGGAAATAGCAGGTGTGGCAGGAACGGATCCCAATCCTCAGGCCACAGTTACAATCCGCGCCTCTTACGGATCAGTCAGGCTACGTTAGCTGAGAATTCCCCCCCCGGGCTGACTTTCGGGACAACCATTGCCTCAGAAAGTTTCCCCGTTGTCGGTATCCCCTTTAATATCGGGCTCAGCCTCGACTATTTTCATTCATGCATTGAATTGGTTCCCGATTTGTTCTAAATTTGTAGTTCCAACCAATAAATCCATCAGCTCATGAAAAGAGTAGTGCTATTTTCACTTCTGGTTATGATGATAATTGTATCATGTAAACCGGAAAAATTTAAAACTACCTCCAACAAGGACAGTAACGGCTTCAGCTATATTACTGTTTCTGATGACCCATTCAGGGCGAGAGTCTATACTCTCGAGAACGGACTTACGGTTTACCTCTCAAAAAATACCGATCAGCCAAGGATATCAGCCCTTATCGGGGTTAAGGCCGGATCGGCATATGAAGATCCCAACGCCACCGGCCTGGCTCACTACCTTGAGCATATGATGTTCAAGGGAACCAGCAAGATCGGTGCAATGAACTGGGAAGCCGAGAGAGTGCTTCTCGACCAGATTTCCGATCTGTTCGAGAGCCACAGAAATGCAGCAGAACAGGAGGAAAAAAGGGCCATATACATGAAGATTGACAGCCTCAGCAATATAGCAGCCGGTTATGTCGCAACTGCTGAACTCGACAAACTCTACTCGGCAATCGGCGACAATATGCTGAATGCCGGGACAAGCTATGAATCAACCATATATATGTGCGAGGTCCCCAAAAATGAGATCGGAAAATGGGCGAAGATTGAGTCTGAGAGATTCTCCGATGTAGTGCTCAGGCTGTTTCATACTGAACTCGAAACGGTTTACGAAGAGTTCAACATGTACCAGGACATGGATGATACAAGAGCTGGTGACATGATGATGAAAATGCTCTTCCCGGAACACCCGTACGGCAGGAACATAATCGGATTGCCCGAGCATCTGAAGAATCCCTCGATGGTTGAAATCAGGAAATTCATCGAGAACTACTACGTTCCAAACAATATGTCAATAAGCCTTTCAGGGGATTTTGAATTTGAACCCGTAATAGAACTTATAGATCAATACTTTGGCAAAATGCAGAGTTCAGAGGTAACTAAGCCTGTGAGGCCTGCAGAGAAAGAGCTCACATCTGTTCAGAAAGCAGAGGTTTTCGGTCCGGAAGAGGAGTATGTCAGCATTGCCTGGAGAACAGGTGGTACAGGTACTCAGGACGAGCTGTTAGGTACAGTTACAGCTAACCTTCTGTTCAACCGGCAGGCCGGACTTATGGATATCAACCTCAATCAGGCACAGAAGGTCAAGAGCAGCAGTGCATCGGCATATGTCATTAAAGACTATGGCATTTTCGGGTTTGACGGGTACCCGCGGCAAGGGCAATCGCTTGAATCAGTGGAGGAACTGATGTTTGAACAGCTTGAACTAATCAGGAATGGAGAATTCGAAGACTGGATGCTGGAGGCTATAATCAATAATGCCAAGCTGAATTATATGAGATCGCTGGAAAGATCATTTTCAAGAGCTTACATGATGATAAACAGCTTTATTAATGAAACTCCGTTTAACGAATATGTCAGCTTTATTGACAGGCTTGGCACCATTACCAGGGAACAGGTTATAAGTTTTGCAAATGAGAAACTGGCAGATAATTACGTTGTAGTCTATAAAAGAATAGGCGAGAACACCGCACTGGTGAAAGTTGAAAAACCCGAGATCACCCCTGTTACAATTAACAGGGACCAGGAATCGGATTTTGCCAAAACCCTTCTGGCAGAGAAGTCGCCGGCTATAGAGCCCGTTTTTGTTGATTTCGGTAAGTCGCTGGAAAAGAAAGAGATATCGGAGGGACTCCAGCTTTACTATGCCCCCAACGATGTTAACGGACTCTTTTCGCTGTCAATTATGGCAGAGGTTGGCAAGGATCACGATATCAGACTGCCCGTTGCATTTGGCTATGGTTCTCTTCTCGGAGCCGGCGAATTGGATGCAGAAACCCTGAAAAAGGAGTTATACCGCTATGGGCTTACCCTATCAATGAACTCGGGAGAGAGGCAGACGACAATTACAATTTCGGGTCTGGACGAGAATCTGGGAAAAGGACTGGAAATAGTATCCCAGGTATTGGGGGAGATCATACCCGACCAGGAAGTGCTTGATGCATACATTGGAAAATTACTCAAAGAGCGCGAGGACAATAAAAAGAACATGCCCGTTATCAGGGCTGCACTGGAGAATTACAGCTTTTTCGGCAAAGACTCACCTACCCTTTATCAGATTCCGGAAGAAGAACTGAAGGCGCTGAAGGCTGACGAGCTTACCGGTCTGATAAAAGAGATAGTGTCATACCCGCTGATGATATCCTATTACGGACCATCATCATTCGAAAGCATAGCCAGTGCAGTTTCAGGTGACATAATACCTCAGGCTGAGAAGAGAATTGTTCCTGAGAGAAAGGAAAGGGTTCCTGTAATAAACAACAAGCCTGTCGTTTATGTAGTCGACTTCGACATCAGCCAGGCCAACATCTCAATTACTGCCAACTGTGAAATCCTAAACAGTTCAATGGTTCCTGAAATACAGATATTCAACAACTATTTTAACCCCATTGTATTTCAGGAGATAAGGGAAGCCAAAGGTCTTGCCTATACGGCAACAGCTTCGGTGCAACCGCCCTCATATGCAGGACAAATGGTACGGTACAGAGCTTTTATGTCAACGCAGGCAGACAAGCTGGGTATTGCCGTTGACGGTATGAATGAACTAATGGACAGACTGCCGGGCGATGAAAAATCTTTCAGGCTTGCATGCGATGGCCTCATGAACAGCATAGCAACACAAAGGATTACAAACAGATCAAT
>VGGM01000097.1 GCA_016868515.1 Bacteroidota bacterium
TGCATTACGGGCTCTCTCTGGTGTAAGGCCGGGATTACCACCCGGTATCCAGTGAAGGTCATTAAGTGTCGGCACCCTCGACTTAACAGCAACATTTGCCCTGATCGCTAGGTTTTTGCGGGGTACGGGTATGATTTCAGCTCCGGCGGAGATGTCGGGGAAGATAAATCCCCCGTCAACAAAATTGAGTGATGAGTTGAAATTAAGATCGGCGAAACTGGCAGCCCTGTGTTCTCCCGATACTGAAAAGGAGATATTGTTTCTAATGGTTATATCAGTGTAATTATCACTCTCTGCCATGGCTGTACCGGCTGAGACACCTGTACGGAGGGCCGACCTGTCGCCATTACTAATTAATAGCAAAGCGTTCAATATCATTCGTTTATAACCGTAATCTGAAACAAGACCGGTAACCTCATCGGTGTAAATCATCTGTTCACTCTGGATTACGGCAGAAGATGAGAATGAATTATCCGATCCGAAATAGAGGTCATGGGTAAGGATGCCGTTTACTATGCGGCTTTCGAGTTGTTCGCGGTGCGATGATGGTGATACATTTACGGGAACCGGTATCATACGATTTGTTTCCTGCAACCATATTCTGGCACCGGTAACAGAGTTTTTACTGCGGTTCCAGGCCTCCTGCAGATATGTTCTGTTACGGAAGGTTGCGTTGGCACGCTTCTCCTTTGATGGTTCGCCCGTAAGCCATTTATTTATATATTCAAAATCATTGTCGGCCTTTCCAAAATTGAACCTCGAGGCAAACCGCCATGATTTGCCACCATACCGCGAAACCGATGAAACTGAGAATCGTCCGTAACTACCTGCAGAAACAGCTGTTTCGGTCGAGAATGGGCCGGAATTCCAGTCAGGAAGGGTTTCAATTTCAACCACTCCACCCAGTCCGCCCTGGGCCGTCGGAAGTGATGATCCCCCGTTATGTACCGTTATTTCGTCGGCAGCCACAGAAGGAATCAGACTTAAATCACTCTGTCCGAGCACGGGTGAATTAAGGTTGATACCGTTCCAGGTAACAACGGTATGAGAGGCCCCTCCTCCCCGGAGTGAAATGGTTGCTATGCCACCCGCACCGTATGTTTTCATAAAAAGAGTGGAAGACGACCGCAGTACATCAGAAACCGACCATCCGAAATAATCACTGAGAGCAAGGCTGTCAACCCGGTTACGAGCAAAACCGGCAGATCTGAGAAATGGTTTCCCTCTGACTACAACCTCATTAATTATGAGGGTGTCACCGAGAGATGTCTGCAGCTGTGCTTCGCAAACCAGTGAGAGAAATATTAAGGCAACAGGTATGACAGCTACCCCTTTCATTGCGGTCCTGATTTTATGAATCGTATGAAATGCGGCACAGATGAATCATCCGATTCAATCTGTACAATATAAATACCATTTCCGAGCCGGCCGGTGGCAATATCGGTTGTCCCGGAAAAATACCTCCAGTCTGAGCACACCTTTCCCCATAAATCCAGAATTCTGACTCTGGAGTTAGTCAGAGCAGATGTCTCGACAAACAGTATTTGGTTTGCCGGAACCGGAAATACCCTCACTTTATCTGGTGCATTGTCTTCAATACCAACGAGGCTGATATCGATCAGTGCAACGGCATCGAGATCAAACCCGGACTGCGGAAACGGGGTTGGCCAGGGGTCATTAATAATCCTGCCTTCCGAATCATAGGTTGCGTACAACGGGTTAACCGACCCCACAACATCAATAATTCTGATGTACATTATGCTGTTTATATCGACACCTGTTGAATCGGCCAGATCTTCGAGCCAGAATGGCGTTCCGAACAGTGCGGTATATTTTCCGGCAAGGTTGTGGATATTTTCAGGATCAGTGGTTCCGAAGCCTCCTGTTTGAGGTGATGCCGGAGTAGTTGACCTGGAGGGGAATCTGACCCACCTGATACTGTCGGAGGAGACCTCCACGAAAGCCAGTTCAAGGTATTTGCCATCGAACGAGTTCTCGAATACAGCAAAGTCGGGCCCCGGTTTATTCCCGAACGGTTCACCGAAAGAGACAACAGCCATTCCACCATCGCCGAGACTAACAACTATATTATCAGCACGACCAGTTCCATCGGAATCAGTTCCGAATGAAGCCAGGCCGGCGGCCGGGTCATCAATTCTCACATAACCTCTTACTACCCTGCATTCCGAGGCCCACGATTTGATTGCCCTGTTCCAGACATAAACCGGTGAGGAGTCATTAAGCGGCTGGCCGGCAGCGCTCATACAAAGCATGAGCAATGCCGCCGTAAAAGGCACAAACCGGTTTTTCAGGTTACATCTCATCGGGCGTAAGCAAAACTCCTTCAATATTGTCGATGCAGAGATATGCCGGGGTGTTGATTCCCCACTGGCCGGTATCGCTTGAGGCAATTTCAAATACAAGCCCTTTAACATAGCCCAGCTGGCTGAGATCAATGTCGGTCCATACATTTGATATGTAATCGAGCGAATTATTGTCGAAGCGAAAATCAGCAAGAAAAATCTCAGCAGAAGCGAAGGGTTCTCCGCTTTCGTTGATGGCTGTAAGGATAAGCTTGAACCAGTCGGGGTCTGATCCCGTCTCGCCTCCGAACTTCCTGGCAAACTGGTTTCCATTAAGCATTGCGAGGTACGCATAGGTGCTGTTCGATACTGAGATACGTGTAACTTTTTCAGGAATACTGAACCAGAGCGTATCGGGACTCCCTGAGAAGTAGTTGTACACAGCGTATTTTTCGGAGCCATCGGCACCCGATCCTGCAATTGAGCTGTACATGTTCTCAAATCCCGGGGTTGTGACATCGGTATGGTTTGAGCATGCGAATCCGCTCCACGACAACCATTCGGGGTTATAGCTGTTTACAAAGGCAGCATTGCCGGATGTGAAGCCCCCGCTGCCATCGGATCCGTTCCAGTAGCCCGTTACATCCAACACGATTTCCTCAAAATCAATTACATCGCGTGTCTCTTTTTTCTCACACGAAACCATCGCCAGCATAGCCGCTGAGGCTGCCAGCATCACAAACACTCTTTTTTTCATAGTCAACAGGTTAAACATTAAACAATGATTGTTTTCACAACCAAAGTTCAAGGCAACCCAGGAATTGAAGAGAGAAAACAGAAAGGTCTTCTACGCTTTTTTCCCGAAAGCTTTGAACACATGGTTTGTCCAGGCAGGTCTTCTGACTTATCCCCGGTTCCGGAGCCTTCCCATTCAAAACACTGAACAGTGGCAGGGATTCCGTTACCGATGAACGCATGAGGCGAACGGGCTTCACAGCAGCGGGAACTGTTACGGATTTGCACCGTATTCCCTTTTAATAACTGAGGATTTCTCCACCGTTACACCTGAACAGAGCAAATGTAGGAAAGATTTGATGAATAGAGTATGGGTTCCACTCAATTTTGTATTAACACCTGTTGATAAGTACAGGCAGAGTCATAACCACTTATTCCGATTTCATTATAAACCTTAATTCACCGCCGGCAACAACTTCATGGTGCCAGATGAAGTTACGGCCAAGCGGCACACCGTTAAGGAATACCTCCCCTGCGATCTTGTTAAGGGGTGAATTGTTTTCGGCAATTATTGTGAACTTCGTTCCGTTCGGGTTATTTATTACTGCCCTGTTAACGGCAGGGCTACCGATGACATATTTGCCATCGGCCGGATTTAACGGGTAGAAGCCCAGGGCTGAGAATACATACCAGGCCGACATCTGACCACAATCCTCATTGCCGCACAGGCCATCCTTTTCATCGGTATATAGTTCGTCCATTATTCTCCTTACCATAAGGGCAGTCATTTCAGGTTCCCCGGCCATACTGAAGAGATACGCAATATGATGGCTTGGTTCATTGCCGTGTGCATACTGTCCGATCAGACCGGAGATATCGGGAGAGGCATGTTCGCCCTTAACCGATTCATCTATTCTGAAAAGGGAATCGAGCCGTTGAATAAACAACTCCCTGCTGCCAAACAACGAGATAAGACCTTCAGTGTCGTGAGGTACAAGCCATGTGTACTGCCATGCATTCCCCTCGGTGTAGTCATCTTCCCTGTGGTTGGAATAGAGCGGCTCGAATGGTTCGCGCCATGATCCGTCGCTCATCCGGCCACGCATAAACAGTGTATTTGCATCGAACAGGTTACGGTAGAACTGTGATCGGCGGTGGTATTCAATTGAGTCATCCCTGAATCCGAGATCGCCTGCCATTTGCGAAATACACCAGTCGTCGATACAATACTCCAGCGTCTTTGCAACCGACTCATTCTCAAGCTCTGAAGGGATATATCCATATCTCCGGTAGTGATCGAGACCCCTGAAATCCATCATCGATGAGTGAATTACAGCTTCCCATGCGAGTTGTTTATCGAAGCCCGAAAAGCCCTTTCTGATGGCATCGGCTATTACCGGAACCGCATGATATCCAACCATGCAGTCGGTTTCATTTCCTGCCAGCGACCAGACCGGCAGCTTACCCTGCTGGCTGTAAATGTTCAGCATGGTATTTATCATGTCGGGAACCAGGGCCGGACGTGTAATTGTGAGCAACGGATGCGCGGCCCGGTAAGTATCCCACAATGAGAAAACCGTATAGTTGGTGAAGGTTCCGGTTTTGTGGATACTGCCGTCGGTACCCCGGTAGCGGCCATCGGTGTCCATGTACAGATTTGGTGCTATCATGGTGTGGTACAAGGCCGTATAAAAGACCCTGAGGGTCTTTTCATCGGCTTCTACTCCCGATATTACGCCCAGGTGGTTTGCCCAGGCATCTTCTGCCTGCTTCCTTGCCTTGTCGAATGTCGCTGCCCCGGTAACGAGGTTCAGAACCGCTCCTGCCGTATCGGTTGCCGATATTCCTGTACTTACTGTGAGTTGAGTACCCTTATCTGCTGTGAAATAGATAACAGCAGCAATATTCTGGCCCGACACCTCACTTCCTTCGACCGGAAGTCCGTTTCTAACCATCAGAATACTGTCGGGTTTAAGACTGAACAATGTTGCGAAGCTCAGATACTGCATTCTGGCCCAGCCCGATGAGTTGCGAAACCCTTTAAGGTACCGGCCGTCATATTCAATGAAACACTCTGCGGGCCGGTCCCAGTTTATTGCGAACCCGAGATCAAGAATCACGGCCAGCGTTCCGTCACGAAGGCAGGTGTACCGCTGGATACCTGTTCTTTGAGTTGCGGTAAGTTCGGTTCGCACACCATTACCCAGTTCCACTGTATAATAGCCTGGTGATGCGTATTCATTGGCGTGCGAAAAAGCAGATTTATTGTGACGGGCCAGTGATGAAGCGGGAGTGCCTGTATCGAATCTGATCTCATCCATTGAAGGCAGGAAGAGGATATCAGCCAGATCGCCTATTCCGGTTCCGCTGAGATGGGTATGGCTGAATCCCGAAATTACCGTGTCGGAATAATGGTAGCCTGAGCACCAGTCCCACCCGTTTGTGCCATTGTCGGGACTGAGTTGTACCATGCCGAACGGTGTGGTGGCACCGGGGAAGACATGACCATGGGCGAGAGTGCCGATGAAGGGATCAACATGGGACAGAAGATCAGGAGTCTTCTTCCTGCTGCATGAGGCTGAAAGCATGGCTGTAATTATTACTGCTGCAAGTACACCATATTTCATTTGCATATATTTGACTATTTACCTGATTATGGCTGCCAGTTGTGATACAGTTCCGATCCTGTAGCCCGATGATCTGAATAGTATTTTGCCGTCGGGTGCAACGAGAATAATATATGGAAGGGAATGCGGATCGGAAGAGATATCAGTGCCGGCAACATGTTCAAGCAGTTTCAGGGCTTCGTCAGATTCAATAATAGCACTGGCCGGCATTATATTCCTGACTGAATTCAGCTTATCGAGCGCTGCCCTGTCGGGGGAAAAAAAGACGAACTTACCTGGCCAGTTGTCAAACAACTCTCTTTGCGAAGGAAGATCCTTGAGAAAATGCTTTGCCGGTTCGGTTTCAGGATTCATCCAAACGGCGACAAAAGAAGTTTTAAGGCCGTCTTTCCATATTCTTTGTGTCAGGTGTGCTGTAGCCGTGCCTGTCTCAGCCTCCTGAAGTAATCCTGTTCGTGGTGTAACATCGTGTACTCTATGGCTGCCCTCCTCAATTCCGAAAAAACTAAGCCTTGCGAGAATCATATTATCACTCAGCCTGTTTCCGGTTACAACCAGGTATTTACCGGGCACAACCTGCAACCGTGCGGGAAATTCCGAAACCTTTCTGTCATAGTCGAAAGTGAGTGTGTTATACCTGCCTGAAGAGTATTTTGCCAGGGTAAAATGCACATAGTAGCGGGGTTCATTACCAGGTTTTGCATGTGTGAATGTTATTGAGGCTCTTTCATCAGTTCTCGCTTCGATGAAGCTGGTTACGGCATCAACCCAGTTGCCATTTTCAAAGTACTGTGGAATATCTGTT
>VGGM01000098.1 GCA_016868515.1 Bacteroidota bacterium
AAGCCATATATGGCTGTTGACACTCATGTTTTCAGGGTATCAGCCAGAATTGGGCTTACACATAATGCACGTACACCATTTGAAGCTGAAAGGCAACTTGTAAAATATATCCCGGGTAATCTTATTCATAAGTCACACCACTGGCTGATTCTTCATGGCAGGTACACTTGTCATGCAAGAAAGCCCTCCTGCCAGACATGCGGACTTACGAATGTATGCAAATGGTATTCATCGACCATGAAAAGAGAGGCCATAAGTAAAACTAGAATCTAATTTCTTATTTTTGAGTCGTTATAGCAGAACCGGCAGATGGACCACAAAGAGAGATATGAAGAGCTTCTTGAGACTATCAGGATCCTCAGGGAGGAGATTGAGATTCTTCGTTCAGGCAGGAAGGACATTACTACAACCAATGAGAGTGAGATATTCAGGAAGGCTTTTCACTCCACATCTCAGCTTATGGCTGTCAGCAATCTGGAAACAGGGGTCTATGAAGACGTAAACGAAGCCTTCCTTAAAACCCTCGGATTCAAACGAGAAGAGGTAGTAGGGAAAACATCGCAGGAGATACAACTGTTCACCGATATTGTCCAGAGTGATAAATTTATAATGATACTCAGGAAGTTCCGTAAGGTGAAGGATGTTGAAGTTACCCTTAGAACAAGCGCCGGAGAGGAGAAGAATTTCCTTTTTTCAGCCGACACCATTATCCTTGGCAACCAGCCGTTCCTGCTTACCTATTATGATGAGTTGCAGCCGCAGATCGACACCATTGGTACAAGAGACCGCGATAATACGATACGGGAGGTTTTTGACACAATAAGCAACTATATTGCACTCTTCCTGCCTGTCGATAACAGGTTCATCATCAGCGATTTTAATTTCAAGGCTGCTGAGATTGAATTTATTGGAAAGAAAGAACTAATTGGAAAGTACCTTGATGAAACTCCTCTTGCTGAAAAATCTAAACTGGCAGAGATTCTCAGGCATGTCAATATAACACGGGAACCTTACAAACTGGCAGTATCACCGGAAGGGGATGACAGCAGTGGTTTTTATACCGCATTTCTATTGTCAAGCGGTGAAATAGTTGTTACCTGGGAGCCAGGCAATCTTACCCGTACAAAGGAGAAAGACTACATTAAGCAGGGGCTTGTCTTCGAAAGGTTTGCCGGTATGCTGCCCATGATGGTATTCGAACTTGACCTGACCGGGAAGGTTGTATATGCCAACCAGAAGGGACTTGACCATTTCGGTTACAGTCAGGAAGATATTGAGAGAGGGGTTGAGATTTCTGAAGTTTTCAGGGAGGATCTTAAGTACGTACTGGCAAACCTCAAAACCCTTACCGGTCCCAACCAGTCAACGCACAACGAGTATTATGCCTATAAAAAATCAGGCGAAAGAATCCCTATTTCAACCCACACATTCGCCAGCTTTGATGAGGGTGTCCTTACAGGCTACAGAGGTGTGGTAATTGACATAAGAAAACAGAAAAGCTACGAAGACCAGATTAAGAGGGAAAAAGCCTTTCTGGAACAGTTTATCGACTCCATACCCGAAGCAATCGCAATATCCGATCTGAACGGAAAGATAATCAGGATCAACAGGGAGTTCACCCGACTATTCGGATATGAACCCGGGGAGGCTCTTGGCCGGCATATTGATGACCTTGTTGTGCCAGACGATCTGAGAGATGAAGCCGGGATGATAGACCGCCTGGCAGCAACTTCAAGACAGGAAATAGAACATACCGAACGAAGGGACAAATGGGGACAGAGGTTCGCCGTGAACCTTATTGCCTCGACAGTCACTTTTAATGACGAAACGGTTGCAACCGTTGGGATCTACCGCGATATATCGGCAATCATTAAAACCCGGCAGTTGCAGGAAGTGCTGTTTAACCTTTCCACCCAGGCTTTGATAATCACCAGCCTGGAAGAATTCTATCCGGTTATTGTAAGTGAAATAGGAAAGATATGGGACACAAACAACTTCTTCCTTGCGCTGTACGACCCTGACAGGGAAACCCTGGCATTGCCTGTATTCACTGATGAGAAGGATAGTTTCGATGTCATCCCTGCCAGGAAAACCATTACAAACTGGGTAATTAAACAGGGTAAATCAGCCATTCTGAGAGAGACTGATATCTTCAATCTGGAAAAGCAGGGAGAGATTGAGCTTGTTGGGTCACCATCCAAAGTATGGCTTGGTGTTCCGCTGAAGGAGGGGAACAGCATAATCGGCATTATGTGTCTGCAGGACTACAATGATGAAAACAAGTTCTCGCATGAAGACCTTAATGGTCTTGAATTCATTTCCAATCAGATAGCCGTTGCAATCCAGCGTAAAACTACACTAGAGAATCTGGTCAGGGCAAGAAAAGCGGCTGAAGAGGCAGCTCATTCCAAACAGTTGTTCATGTCAACAATGAGCCATGAGATAAGAACACCCCTTAACGAAGTCATTGGGATTACGAACCTGCTCCTGCAGGGTGACCCAAGGGAAGATCAGATGGATTTCCTCAAAACCCTGAGGTTTTCAGCAAACCACCTTTTAACCCTGGTAAATGATGTGCTGGATTACAACAAGATGGAGTCGGGCAATCTGGTTTTTGGAAGAACGCCTTTCAGCCTCAGGGACTTTATCGATGATATTCAGAGATCATATTCTTTCAGGGCAAAGGATAAAAAGCTCAATTTCGAAGTTAATACCGATACTTCTTTGCCTGATGAGATTGTAGGCGATCCGATAAGACTGCACCAGATACTCTCCAACCTCCTTTCCAACGCTATGAAGTTCACGATGTCAGGATCAATAACGGTTGGTATAAAAGAGATTGGCAGAAAAGATAACCATACAAGAATTGGTTTCTCAATTTCCGATACCGGCATAGGAATCCCCGAAGAAATGCACGAAAAAGTGTTCGAAAGCTACTCACAGGCAGCAACCGACACTACAAGAAAATACGGGGGAACCGGACTAGGACTTGCTATCTGCAAGAGACTGATCGAACTGATGGGAAGCCGGATCACCCTGATCAGCAAACCAGGGGAAGGCTCAACCTTTTCGTTCGAACTCGAATATGAACTTGCCGAAGTAACATCTTTAAAACCGCGGACTGATCAGCCGGAAGAATACCTGGGACTTAAAGGGAAAAAGATACTTGTCGCCGAAGACAACAAGATAAATTTCTTCGTGGCAAACAAGTTCCTTCAGGGCTGGGGTGTTGAGGTTACACATGCCGAAAATGGCCTAATTGCACTCGAACTCCTTGCCAGGGATAATTACGATCTTGTTCTGATGGATCTACATATGCCGGTTATGGATGGCATTGAAGCCTCGGGAATAATCAGGAACTCGGAAAATGTTACTATCAGGGAGATTCCCATAGTTGCTCTTACCGCGGCAATAATGTCGGAGAGTCAGGACAGGATAAAGGATATCTTTATAAACGATTATGTACTTAAACCATTCAAGCCAAAAGACCTTTACGATAAGGTTTTCAAGCATATCCTTTAACTATAAACCTGATAAAAGCCTTCAAAGTATGAAAAACAGAGTTATTCTGATACTCCTTGTATCAGTTGCAGTCAACGTTACAGGGCTGTCTTCCGATGCCTGGTTCCTTTCCTCTCCGGCCCTCTCACACGATGCTTCCAAAGTGGCATTTGTCTATGAAGGCGATATCTGGGTGGCAAATACCACCGGCACTGCCACAGCCCTGAGATTAACGGCAATGACCGGACAGGAGAATAACCCGCGATTCTCACCCGACGGAAAGTTTATTGCCTTTAACGGAAACCGCGACGGAAACAGCAATATCTATATTGTTCCTTCAGAAGGCGGAGAAGTCAGACAAATGACCTGGCACGCTGCCACCGACAATCTCGATTCATGGTCGTGGGATTCAAAAAACCTCTATTTCACATCGGGACGGTACAATAGTTTCGGTGCCTATACCCTTTCAATTGATGGTGGAACGCCAAAACGGCTCTTCAGCGAACACTACTGGAACAATGCCCACTTTGTGGTTCAGGACAGGCAGACAGGTGACTACTACTTCTCAGAATCGGGCGAGAGTTACAGGAATTACAACCGTAAGCGATACAAGGGTGAAAACAACCCCGACATACTCAGGTTCAACCCAAATAGCGGCGTTTACCAACAGGTTACTGAATGGGAAGGCAAAGACCTCTGGCCGACAATCGATCAGAATGGTGTACTTTACTTCGCCTCTGACGAATGGAACGGCGAGTATAACCTTTATAAGACCGAGGGAGGAAAGAAGGTAAGGCTTACCGGGTTCGGGTCATCTATCGGAAGGCCTCAGGTCAGCGCTGACGGCAGCAAGGTGGTATTCACCCTGGGCTACCAGCTATACCTGTTCGACACAAGCCTTGGTTCCGCCAAGAAAATGGATATCGGGCTTTATTCTTCCGAGCCGCTTCCCAATGATAAAGTATTCCGTACCGCGGGTGCCATCACTTCGTTCGACATCTCTCCCGATAACAGGAAGATTGCTTTTATATCACGCGGCGAACTATTTGTATGTGATACTAAAGGCATGTTTATCAGAAAGTTGCCAACAAACACCAACGAAAGGGCGATTGAAGTGATGTGGCTTGCCGATGGCCGTACCCTACTGTTCATACAAACATGGAAAGGATGGGCCAACCTGTTTACCATACCAGCCGACGGATCCTCTGCCGAAAAACAGATTACCAGCGATGAAAAATCAGCAAGAATGCTCGTATACGACGATTCACGGGCACTCGCTGCCTACTATGCGGGAACCAGTGAATTCCGTACAATCGATCTTGCAACAATGCAGGTGAAAACCCTGGTGCGTGATGAATTCTGGTTCAGGGGATCGCCTGCCACATTCTCACCCGACCTGAACTGGGTGGCATTTACTGCCTTCAGGAATTTCGAGCAGGATATTCTGGTTTATAATCTCAAGACCGGCGAAGTGATTAACCTTACCGGGACATACCTTTCGGAGGGAAGCCCTTTCTGGTCTCCCGACGGTAAATATATCTACTTCACTGCCGACCGTTCAAAGGCCTCATACCCGAGAGGCGGCGGGAACAACCGGCTCTACAGAATCCCTCTGGGAAAATACAGACAACCCCTGAGATCAGAGGCTTTCGATGCCTTGTTCGCTAAAAAGGAAGCGAATGCCAAACCAGTTGTAACCATCGATACCGACGACTTACTTTTCAGATGGGAACTTGTTGAGAACATCTCTCCTGCCCAGAGCAACCCGTACGTTATAATGAAGGATACCCTTACAACAGTTCTCTTCTCGTCAACCCACCAGGGGTCAAGAAAACTCTTTAAACTGACAATGAGCCCGTTCGATTCAAACAAAACCGAGGAGATCAGAGGAGTAACAGGAGGCTCAATTGCCTCGGCTAAAAGGGAGTATTACATTCTTTCGGCAGGCGATATATATAAACTGAACCTGAATTCAAACAATGCCGAGAAAATTAACATTGCACATACATTTACCAGAAACCTCACCAGTGAATTCAGGCAGATGTTCCACGAGGGATGGACAATTCTGGCAGAGAACTTCTATGACGTTAACATGCATGGAACCGACTGGAAAGCAGTAAAAGCCTCCTATGAAAAGTATCTTCCATATGTCCGTACACGTAATGACCTCCGCCTGCTTATGAACGACATGCTGGGCGAGCTCAACTCCTCACATATGGGATTCTCATCATCGGGCGATGAGGAGACTATTCCCGATAATATTGTTACGGTTGAAACAGGTGTAATTTTCAGCAATGATAACCCATATGTGGTAGACAGGATACTTAAAAAATCACCTGCCGACAATATCTCAACTGACATCCGGAAGGGTGACAGACTGGTTGCTGTAAACGGTAAGTCAACTGACCAGAAAATTTCAAGGGAGTACTATTTCACATTTGCCACAACTCCTCCCGAACTGGAGCTACTATTTGAACGCGACGGGAAGAACTATACGACCAGAATCAGACCTGCAGGCTATTCGTCCATCAATAATCTTTTATATGATGAGTGGATAAACAATAACCAGAGATACACAGACCAGGCCACCGACCGGAAGATTGCATATGTCTATCTCAAGAATATGGGTGACGGCAGCCTCAATGACTTCATAATTGAGATGACCTCAGAAGCGGTTGACCGTGAAGCCCTTATTATCGACCTCAGGTATAATACCGGAGGGAACATACACGATGATCTTATCAGCTTCCTTTCAAGGAAACCATATCTCGAATGGAAATTCCGTGATGGACAAATATCACCCCAGCCAAACTTCGCACCGGCAGCAAAACCCATGGTAATACTGATCAATGAGCAGAGCCTGAGCGATGCGGAAATGACAACGGCGGGACTGAAGTCGCTGAACATCGGTACTGTAATCGGAACTGAAACTTACCGGTGGATAATCTTCACAAGCAGCAA
>VGGM01000099.1 GCA_016868515.1 Bacteroidota bacterium
ATATTTTCGAGGAAAGCCCTGAAGGAACCTCAGCGATATCAGGGTACAGGTAAGGTGACAAGCAGCGAAATCGAGGCTTTACTATCGGGGGAACCGCGGGCCGTGCTTGACAAGAGACACCTGGTGATGCTCTTGTCCAACACTGACAGAGCTGTTCCCACAAAGGATAACCGCATTGAGATTCTCCTTGACGGGACCGAGACTTTCCCGGCAATGCTTGAATCAATCAGAAACGCCAGGCGGTTCATCCACATGCAGTTTTACAGGTTCGACCTCGATGAACTGGGCATGGAGTTCATCAGGGCCCTTGAGGAGAAGGCCGGCAGCGGTATTGAGGTAAGGATTATTTTCGACGATGTTGGCAGCTGGAACTTTCCGTCGTCAACCATTAAGGAGATGAAGAGCTGCGGCGTGCAGATATTCCCATTCCTGCCGGTACGGTTTCCCATGCTCACAAATAAGATAAACTACAGGAACCACCGGAAGATAATGGTTATTGACGGTGAGCATGGTTATATCGGGGGCATCAACATTGCCCGCAAATACCTTTTCGGACTGAAGGATCTGGGAAAGTGGAGGGACACCCACCTGCGGATAACGGGGGCTGCGGTTGATGCCCTCAACTCAGTATTTCTGACCGACTGGTTCTTTGTAAGCGGTATTGTGCTGGTGCACGATGATGCCTATTTCGGTAAAACGGTCAAAGCCGGAAATTGTTTTGTTCAGGTAACTTCGAGCGGGCCCGATTCCGACTGGGCCAGCATTATGCAGGTTTATTTTGCAGCCATATCAACGGCCCGCAAATCGGTTTACATAAGCACACCATACTTTTCGCCCGACGACAGTATTCTTACAGCAATAAAAACGGCGTCACTCAGTGGTGCAGAGGTGAAGATGATATTTCCGGCGCGCTCTGATTCCGCCATAGCAAACTGGAATACCAAATCATACATTTCAGAACTTCTGGAAGCGGGTGTTGAGGTTTACCTTTACGGCAAGGGGTTCAATCATTCGAAATACATGGTGGTTGATGATGTGGTTACAATTGTTGGTTCGGCCAATGTTGACATGAGAAGCTTTGACCTTAATTTTGAGGTTGTGGCGGTTGTCTGTAACGAAAATTTTGCCTCGGAAATGACCAGGGTATTTAATGATGATCTGGCCGGTACAGACCAGGTTCTGGCAGCGGAGTGGGAGAGGCGCAGCAGGGTTTACCGTTACAAGGAGTCGCTGGCTAGGATTCTCGGGCCTCTCTATTAGTTTTTAATGTAAGTATTGAAGATGAAGATTGAGGAGGGTAAATCATATATATTTTCAATTGAAAAAACCATCACTATTCCCGGGGCAGGCGAACATTTTGTACTCCGGGGCCCCGATGGCAGGAAGTACCTTGTGCCGGCTGCCGTTTACGCCGGGTACGGATTACAGACGGGTGGCGAGATTGAATGCAGGGTTGACAAGATAAACTGTAAAGGTGAGGTCTTTCTGGAACCGCGCAACCCCTATTACACTGAGGGTAAGCGATACGATTTTGTGGTTACCGCCTGGCGCGAGATCAGCGGCAGCAGGCTGCACCAGGGGAAGGTTCTGACTGTGAAAACCATCACAGGCGCAGAGCTTCCGGTTCCGGTGGGTACCTTAACCGGGTTACCTGCCCCCGGTTCCACCATTAACCTGATGGTAATGAGGATTTCAAAGGGGAGGCTTCATCTTGGAACCGGCGAAGGGAAGAACCGCTCGGCACACCTTGAAAGTGACAGGTTGCATGAGTTTGTTATTGAGGGAACCGAGACCGACATTGATGGTGAGGGTTATTTTATTGTTTCTGACCAGCTTGGTGTTACCCACACAATGAAACGAAAATACTATGAGTACTACGGACTGAGGGAGGGTTCGAAGTTCACGGGCCGGGTGGTGAAGTACCGTGAAGATGGTACGCGCATGATTGAACCCGAGAATCCTTTCTATTCGCCGGGGCAGAAGATTGAGATTAAAATTGCGAGGAACGAGAGGAACAGCGCCGACGGCTCATATTATATTGCCGGGACTGACAGGTTTGGATTTGTACATGAGCTGAGGGTTGAGCGGAAGATATCGGGTAGCAGCCTGCTATGCCATGTGGTTATGATACGAAAAGGCAAACCCTACCTGGTTCCGGTGGCGAAGGGCAAATGATTCCCGGCGTGGTGTTGCACCCTTTGAATTCATTACTATTTTTGCGGTAAATAAATATGGTTATGCGTCCGGCAGTAAAGAACCTGATCCTTTTTACAGTTATTCTGGCATCTGTAGTTGCGTTTTCGGTTTACCGAACTTTCTTCTTTCCCAATGTCGGGGTCGGCAGCGGCGGTGGTGTGCTGCACATTATTTCAGGTGCGGGGTTTGATGAGGTGGTCGATTCCCTTAAATCGGGCAGGCTGATTATCAATGAGAAAAGTTTCAGGCTGGCGGCTAAGGCCAGGAAATACACAGAAGTCATCAGGCCGGGACGTTACCTTATCGAGGAGGGGATGAGCAACTACCGTCTTATTAACATGCTGAGAGCCGGAATGCAGGAACCGGTAAGGATTACCTTCAACAATGTAAGAACCATTCATGAGTTTGCCGGTAGGATTGGACGGCAGATTGAGGCCGATTCAGCTGTTCTGGTTCAGTTCCTTGAGGACGAGTCGAATTACTCCTCCGACGGTTTCAGGAAGGAGACTGTAATGGCGGTATTCATTCCCGACACATATGAGGTATACTGGAATATCACTCCGCGTGGCTTCTACCAGAGAATGCTCAGGGAGTACAACGGTTTCTGGAATGACGAACGGCGGGCCAGGGCCGGTGCCAGAAACCTTACACCGGTTGAGGTGAGCATTATAGCCTCAATTGTTGATGATGAGGTGGCAAAGGAGGATGAAAAGCCGAGAATAGCAGGTGTTTATCTCAACCGGTTGCGAACCGGGATGCCGCTTCAGGCGTGTCCCACAATCAAATTCGCTCTTAATGATTTTACCATAACAAGGGTGCTTAACGAGCACATGCTGGTTGATTCGCCGTACAATACGTATAAATACAGGGGCTTACCGCCGGGCCCGGTAAGATTTCCCACCATTTCAGGTCTTGATGCGGTTCTGAATGCGGAGAAGCATGAGTACCTTTATTTTTCGGCAAAGGCCGATTTCTCGGGCTACCATAACTTTTCGCGCACACTTGCCGAGCACAACCGCTATGCTGCTGAATATCACCGTGAACTTAACCGCCGTGGTATTTACCGGTAGCTCAGATTATCTCTACCTCCCTTTCAAGGTCAATCCCGAATTTTTCAGCCACGCTTTGGCGTATCTTCTCCGACAGCTCGAAGATTTCATTCCCTGTTGCATTGCCGTGGTTTACCAGAACCAGCGCCTGTTTGTCGTGAACCCCTGCATCGCCGCTTCTGTAGCCTTTCCAGCCGCATTGTTCAATGAGCCAGCCGGCGGCAACCTTTGTGCAGTTTTCCCCGGCGGGGTACACCGGCATTGATTGATGCTGTTTCAGCAATATCTGAGCCTTTTCTGCCGGAACCACAGGGTTTTTGAAGAAGCTGCCGGCATTTCCGGTAATAGCCGGGTTGGGAAGCTTAGACTGGCGGATACCGATTACTGCTTCTCTTACCGAACTGAGGGTTGCTTTCCCTTTCTTTTCAGCCTCCTCGCTGAGGTTGCCGTAGCTTAGCCTTAACTGAGGCTTGCGGCTGAGCCTGAATGTTACAGAGGTAATGATGTACTTTCCTTTAAGCTCATCCTTGAAAATGCTGTACCGGTAGCTGAATTTGCATTCCTGCGTGGTGAAGATTCTTCTCTTGCCGGTGGAGGTCTCTATTGCCTTTACGGCAGCAATTATTTCTGAAACCTCGGTTCCGTAAGCTCCGATATTCTGAACCGCTGCTGCGCCTGTGTGGCCCGGAATCAGCGACAGGTTTTCGGTTCCCCCGAGACCGACTGAAACAGCCTGGTTTACGAAATCGTCCCATACCACGCCGGCGCCAACTGTTACCTCTATTTCATCTCCACTGGGTTTGCCATACCATATTCCACCAATTGCCGGTTGTATTATTACCCCTTTGTAATCGCGGGTGAAAAGCAGGTTGCTGCCACCTCCCATTATCATAAATGGTTTCCCTGGCGGGAGTTCTTTCAGCAGGCAATCGGCCACTTCATTTTCAGATGACGGCCGGCAGAAGCCTGATGCCCTGACATCGAGGCCGAAGGTATTGTGGTTTTTAAGGCTGAAGTTTCCGAAAATCATTTTGCCGGTTTTGCGCAAAGTTAAACTTTCCGGCTTTGATTATGTTATTATATTTGCCGGGATGGCTTTATAACATCGGAATGAAAATCAAAGAATTCGTCAGTGCTAACCTTCTGGTTATCCTATTTACCGTAGCGGGATTGCTGGGTGGATTTCTTTACTGGAAGTACATTGGTTGTCTTTCAGGCACATGCCGCATCAAATCTGTTTGGTACATGAGCACCCTTTACGGAGGTATTCTCGGGTACCTTGGCGGCGATATCGTGAAAAGCCTGATCAGATGGTTTTCGAAGCGAAGAGAGAGCAAAGGAGCGTAAATATCCTTTCCTTATTGTCAGGTTATTTGTATTTTGCAGTCATCAATTAAACCAAACTGACCTGACAAATGAAAACCAATCGTCGCGATTTTCTCAAAACAGCAACAGTTGCCGGCGCCGGTGCCGTTGCGGCTGGAAGCCTGCACGGCTGTAATGCCACAGAGGTTACCACTCTTCATGAAATAAAGGAGGCTGCTTCACGAACCCATTCACAGCGATTCAATATGTGCGGCTTTTCAGCACCACCACTTGATAGAGTAAGGGTTGGGTTTATCGGGCTGGGCGACCGCGGCTGCGGTGCTGTCACCCGGATGATAAGGATTGAAGGTGTGGAGGTGACGGCTCTGTCCGACCTCAGGCAGACTGCCGTTGATTTTTCCCAACGCGACCTGGACAGGTTCGGGTTGGCGCCTGCACGTGAGTTTGCCGGCACAGAGGACGCATGGAAAGGCCTTTGCGAAATGGATGAGGTCGACCTCGTTTATATATGCACGCCATGGGTATGGCATACACCCATGGCCGTTTATGCCATGGAGCATGGCAAGCATGTGGCGGTTGAAATTCCTGCAGCGCGTACTGTTGAAGAGTCCTGGCAGCTGGTTGAGGTTTCGGAGCGCACCAGGAAGCACTGCATGATGCTGGAAAACTGTTGCTACGACTTTTTCGAGATGCTTACACTAAATATGGCCAGGCAGGGTATGTTCGGCGACCTCGTTCATGGAGAGGGTGCCTACATACACAACCTGATGGGCTACAACTTCAGGAAACCGATTGAGGACCGGCAGGGCGACAGTGCCTATACCGGAATGTGGCGGCTTAAGGAGAATGCATCGAGAAACGGGAGTCTTTATCCGACGCACGGCCTCGGTCCCATAGCCCAGATGATGAACATCAACAGGGGTGATAAGTTTGAGTACCTTTCGTCAATGCAGACCAACGACTTTGGAATGCTTGCAAGGGCGAATGAACTGGCCGCAAAGGATGATTTCTATTCTGAATTTGCCAACCGGAACTACAGGGGAAATATGAACACCACACTCATCAGGACGGCCCTGGGCCGGACAATCATGGTTCAGCACGATGTTACCACTATAAGACCCTATTCGCGTATACACCTTATAAGCGGTACAAGCGGGATGGCAGTCAAGTATCCGGTGGAAAGGATAGCCCTGGGCCACGGCTGGATGAAGGATGATGAGTTTGGCATACTCAGGGAACAGCATGCTCCGGAAATAATTAAACGGGTTGGTGATATGGCGCGGCAGGTTGGTGGTCACGGAGGCATGGACTTTATAATGGACTGGAGGCTGATAGACTGTCTGCGTAACGGGTTGCCGGTTGACCAGGATGTATACGATGCGGCTCTGTGGAGTGTAGTGGCCCCTCTCAGTGAGTGGTCGGTAGCAAACAGGTCGGGCTCAATTGACGTTCCCGATTTTACCTGCGGCTCCTGGAAGACCAATGTACCGCATGAGATCAATCTCGAACACGGAGGAAATACGGCTGTACTTGAGCTCACCATACCACGTGGATCCAATCAGCTCAATATAAGGTAGATCACAAACATTCTAATACCCTGCTGCCATGCCGTCCTTTCTTGATTCGGAGGCGCCGTAGAAAACCTTGTTTTTATCGTCCCACAAGATTGCCTGGTATCCGCCGAAGCCGCCCAGGTTCCACTGGATCTTATGACCTTTTCTGAGTAGTGTCTGAATATCTTCGGTTCTTATTCCGCTTTCCAGGAAGAGGGTACCGCCATCGGTCATTATTGACCCGGTTGGTTCCGATGAGCCCGCGTGGTATACCCTGGGTGCATCACCAGCTTCCTGAAGGTTCA
>VGGM01000100.1 GCA_016868515.1 Bacteroidota bacterium
TTATTTCATCCTGCGAAACACCTTGTTTCTCAGCACTTCCGACTCCGGTAAGGAGGGTGAAAATCCTCCTTCTTGAAGCGCTTCGTAAAAAATTGAGCGACTTGTTTACCGATATCCTGTATAGCCATGTTGACAGTTCCGAATCTCCGCGAAAGTTTTTAACCGACCTGAAGATCTCAATAAAGACATCCTGAGCGATATCTTCTGCATCGGCCGCCGAATGTACAAAACCAATACAGGTGCGGATAACTTTTACATGATACTTTTCTACAAGAACCCTGAAGGCCTGGCTTTCTCCTTCCTGCAGTCCTCTTACAAGCTCTTTATCATCACTATAAGCCCCTGAAAAGTTCAAAGCTCAATGCAATATAAGACGTGTCAATGCTTATTAGACAACCCGACAGAGAAAAACCTGCGGCAGCCCTGCACGATTTTGATTAACGCAGCGATCGCACCGACCAGCCGTACTTTTTGCCCAGAAGCACCAGGAAAACGGATGACATTACAAAAAGGCCTGCAAACTCAAGCCAGGGAAATACGTCAAGCTGTTCAAAAACCGATGGTGTTTGAAGAGCTGACGACTTATGTGTAAGCATAACCGCAAGAAAGATATTATTTGCAGAGTGTGCCCCGATTGCAATTTCGATACCGTCGTCAAGCAGGACTGTTATGCCGAAAACCAGACCGAACAGAATGTATTGCGGCATCATCGTCAGAAATCCAAAATCCTTAACCTCGGGGTTGAAAGAATGCAGCAATCCGAAAATAACAGATGTCAGCAGCAGTGGCACCCACTTTTTCGGAACCGCCCTGTAGAAGCCCTGCATCAGGTAACCTCTCATAAGCAGCTCTTCCGAGCCTGCCTGAAACGGGATCAGTGTGATCGAAATCAATATCAGTGGCAGGAGTGTGATTGAGGTGTTATTCAGACTGAAGTTGTCAGGTTCGGCTTTCAGGTATGCAAAAAGGTAGATGGCCGAAAGGGCTGCCCAGACTCCGGCACCCGAAAGCAACCTGCCCCACCTGAATGACCCGCTGCCGTTGATGGTTTGCATAAGTGTCCTGTCATGCAATGGTTTAACTATGAGTGCGAATGCGGTTGTAACAGCCAGGAAAGGGAAAAGCATTAGAAAAAGGCTGGTATTCTGACTTACTCCTAAAACAGTGAAATCCGACGGATTCTCAGTAAGTTTGATTGCTGCTGAAGGATCATTAATTAAGGCCTTAATATAGAAAAAAAGCATTGGTGCCGCTCCAACCGAATTGGCTGCAAAGAGGACTACAATAAATACTATCAGGTATCTCCAGAAACTATTTCTTCCGGTAAATGCAAATTGCAGATGGTTCATCCTTCCCTTTCTTTAAAACTCAGTGCCCTTTCTTCTCGGGTAATCAATTGAATAATGAAGGCCAAGGCTCTCATGTCTTTTACTAGCCATTTTTATTATCAGGTAACCTACATTTATCATGTTCCTCAATTCACACAAACGGGCAGAAATATATGATTTCTTGTACAAATCCTCAGTCTCCCGGTAAATAATTTCAAGTCGCGAAAGAGCTCGCTGAAGTCTCAGATCCGACCGTACAATGCCAACGTAGTTGCTCATTATTGATTGTACCTCACGGTAACTCTGGGTGATAAGAACCATCTCCTCGTTATGAGAAGTGCCCTCGTAATTCCAGTCAGGCACTCTCTCTTCAAGCCTGATTGATCTGAATCTAGAGACAGCATCGATGGCCGATCTGTGTGCATAAACCACGGCCTCAATCAATGAATTACTGGCCAGGCGGTTAGCTCCATGAAGTCCGGTTGATGAACACTCTCCTATTGCATATAACCTGTCAATTGAACTCCTTCCCGACATATCAACCTTAATACCTCCGCACAGATAATGGGCAGCCGGTACAACCGGTATCATATTCATGGTGATATCGATCCCAAGCCGGAGACAATGTTCATATATATTGGGGAAGTGTTCCCTGAGCCCTGCTGCATCAAGGTGGGTGCAATCGAGATAGACATAATCCTCTCCTCTTGTCTTCATCTCATTATCAATAGCTCTGGCAACTATATCACGTGGTGCCAGCGACCCTCTCTGATCATAGCGGTTCATGAATTTTTCACCGGCACTGTTTATCAGAATGGCCCCATACCCTCTCAGCGCCTCGGTTATCAGAAACTGTGGCCGGGCCCCCGGATTATAGAGCGAGGTCGGATGAAACTGTACAAACTCCATATTCTCCACCAGTCCCTTCGCCCTGTAAACCATGGCAATCCCGTCACCGGTAGCTATCTCAGGGTTTGTTGTGGTTTGGTATACACTGCCGGCCCCCCCGGTAGCCATAAGTGTAACAGGTGAAAGAATTGTAATTACTTTGTTGCCTTTGAGGTCGGCAACGTATGCACCATAGCACTGGATATCTGTTTTTGCACGTGTAATGTTTTGTTCACCAAGATGGTGCTGGGTGATAATCTCAATTGCAAAATGATTCTCCAGTATTGTGATATTTGGGTGGCGGCGGGCATTTCTGACAAGCGTATGCTGGATCATCCCGCCTGTGTTATCCTTATGGTGCAGAATACGGTACTCAGAGTGAGCCCCCTCCTTCCCCAGGTCAAACAGCCCATCCGGCCTTTTGTCAAACTCAACACCTTCTTCAATAAGTTCTGCTATACGCTCCGGAGCTTCTGAAACAACCATTCTGACAACCTCTTCATTGCAGAAACCATCTCCGGCTATGAGTGTGTCATGCACATGCTTTTCGAAGGTGTCAGGATCATACATTACAGCAGCAATACCTCCCTGGGCATACCTGGTATTTGTCTCCTCCACCGCTGACTTGGCAACAACGGTCACCTTGCCGTGTGCGGCTGCCTTCAGAGCAAATGCCAGTCCGGCAATGCCACTGCCAATTACAAGGAAATCGGTTCTTATCCTCATGGTTCCGCAAAAAAACAAAGATATAAAAAATGATCCGGTATGCTCAGCCCATTACTTGCTGTTGGTTGGATAACACGAGTTTTTACGTACTTTTGCCATCCGGAATATTGAATAGACTATTATGGCACAGGATGATATCTTCAAAAAGCTGATCGCCCACTGCAAGGAGTACGGTTATGTTTTCCCTTCAAGTGAAATATATGACGGGTTAAGTGCTGTTTACGATTATGGTCAGTACGGTGTGGAACTCAAGAACAACATCAAGAAATACTGGTGGGATAGCATGGTGCTTCTGCACGATAATATAGTTGGTCTCGACTCGGCTATCTTCATGCACCCCGATGTTTGGAAGGCATCAGGGCATGTTGATGCATTCAATGATCCGCTCATCGATAACAAGGATTCCAAGAAGAGGTACAGGGCCGATATGCTTATAGAGGAACATGTAAACAAACTCGAAGACAAAATTCAGAAAGAGATTGATAAGGCACATACCAGGTTCGGTGATGCATTCAACGAGGAGATGTTCAGAAAGACAAATCCCAGGGTAATGGCTAACCAGGAAAAAATTGATGAAATAAACAAGCGGTTTTCCGAAGCCATAAACACCGGCAACCTTAACGATGTCAGACAGATAATAATAGATTGCGAGATAGTTTGTCCGGTTTCCGGCAGCCGAAACTGGACAGAGGTGCGTCAGTTCAACCTTATGTTTGCAACGGAAATGGGATCGACTGCTGAAGGTGCAACCAAAGTATATCTGAGGCCTGAGACTGCCCAGGGTATTTTCGTTAACTTTCTGAATGTTCAGAAAACAGGAAGAATGAAGGTGCCCTTTGGCATAGCACAGATAGGGAAGGCATTCCGTAACGAAATTGTTGCCAGGCAGTTTATTTTCAGAATGCGCGAGTTCGAACAGATGGAAATGCAGTTCTTTGTGAAACCAGGAACTGAGATCGGATGGTTCAACCACTGGAAAGAACTCCGGATGAAATGGCACAAGGCACTTGGTTTCGGAGAAGCCAGCTATCGCTTTCACGATCATGATAAACTTGCTCATTATGCCAATGCAGCTACTGATATTGAATTCCGCTTCCCGTTTGGATTCAGGGAAGTGGAAGGCATTCACTCACGTACCGATTTCGACCTGAGACAACATCAGGAGCTTTCTGGCAGGAAACTACAGTATTTCGACAGCGACTCAGGTGAGTCCTATATCCCATTCGTTGTTGAGACTTCAATAGGTGTCGACCGAATGTTCCTTCAGGTTATTTCTGCTTCATATGACGAGGAAGAACTTAAGAAGGATGACGGCACCACTGATACAAGGGTGGTGTTAAGGCTGCCGGCGGTGATAGCACCGGTTAAGCTTGCAGTACTTCCGCTGGTGAAGAAGGATGGTCTGCCTGAAATTGCACAGAAGGTAGTTGCTGACCTCAAGTTCAGTTTCAACTGCCAGTACGACGACAAAGATTCGATAGGAAGGCGCTATCGCAGGCAGGATGCTATCGGAACCCCATATTGTATCACAATTGATCACCAAACCATGCAGGATGAAACGGTTACCATAAGATATCGCGACAGCATGCTGCAGGAAAGAGTCAAAATATCCTCGCTCAGCGGGATTATAGCAGAAAAGGTCAGCATTCCGGCTTTGCTCAGAAAGTTGTAGGGTGAAAAAAGTCCTGATAATTACTTACTACTGGCCACCAAGTGGCGGCGCCGGGGTACAGCGGTGGCTTAAGATGTCACGCTATCTTCCCGGCTTCGGCATATCACCTGTGATACTTACTGTGCACCCCGATTATGCAACCTATCCCGCAACAGACACTTCACTTCTGAACGAGATTCCTGAGGGATTGGAAATACACAGAACCAGGGCAGCCGACTATTTCAGACTGCTTGGCCGTGACAAATCGGGTATACCTTCAGCAGGTTTTGCAAATGAGGGCAGCAAAGGGCTTTTAAGTCTGTTAGCCCGGTTTGTAAGAGGAAACCTTTTCATACCCGACCCACGAAGGGGATGGAACCGCTTTGCCTTCAGTAAGGCATGCCGGCTGATTGTTGAGAATGAGATAACCTCGTTTGTAACAACCGGGCCACCTCATTCTACCCACCTGATAGGATTGAAGCTGAAGAGAAAATTTCCCTCAATCAGGTGGACCGCCGATCTTCGCGACCCATGGGTTGACATCTTCTATAACAGGGAGTTCTGGCCTACAGCTCTTGCCCGCCTTATCGACAGCAGGTATGAATCTTCAGTGCTGGAATCTGCTGATAATATACTGGCTGTCGGAAATGAACTTATTAATCTTTACAGTCTGAAATACCCTCGTATTGCAGAGAAATTCAGACTCCTGCGAAACGGATATGATCCCTCCGACTTCGAAGGTTGCAAATCTTCAGATCCTGATATTTTCACAATCTCATATGTTGGTACGATATCAGATGCCTATAAAACAGACGGCCTCATAATGGCGCTTAAAAGCCTTTCTTCGGCAGGTATCAGGCATATTCTCCGATTCACCGGGTTCATATCAGGCAATCAGAGGAAAAAAATGGAGAGTAATCTGCCGGGAACCATCTTTGAATATACCGATTACCTGTCCCACAGGGAAGCCATAAGCGAAATGCTGAGATCATCAGTTTTGTTATTGCTGGTTCCTTACCATAAGAGCAGTAAACTCATAATAACCGGAAAACTGTTTGAGTATATTGCTACACCAAAGCCTATCCTGGTAGTTGGCCCTGCAGATGGAGAAGCTGCATCCATTATATCGGAACTTCCTAACTGCAAGGCAGCTGAATATGAAGATGATAAAACAATCACAAGCTTTCTTATTAAAGCCGCCAAAGGCGAATTACCTGCCAGACAATATCTTGCCGGGAACTTCACAAGGGAAGAGGGAGCCAAAACCCTGTCAGAAATTATCTGATCTCCTCCTGCCAGAATTCCCGAACCAGGGGATTCTTTTGAGAAAGTTGCCTATTATACCTTTTGCCTCGGCGGAGAGGTCCAGGATGTAGATGATGAACAGGAAGGGCAAGGCAATTATGGCACTTCTTACCATTATATCAGGTATCAGGGGAAGCCGGGGCAACAACAATGAAAGCAGTATCAGAATAGCACCGCTGGCAACCGTTACCAGATCCTTCAACCTGTATGGCCAGATTCCCGTCTTATAATATATAACACAAACTTTTAGAATAGAATTCGCCAGCAAAGCCGCCAGCGATGCCAGCGCAGCTCCCTCAATCCCAATAAGTGGAATCAAAATCATGTTTAGTACCACAACCATAACAATCAGAAACAACATCAGCCATGTCTGGTACCTGTAGAACCCTGAAGCTGCTATTACATACAAACTGGCTCCGGAGGCATTACTGGCAAAGTTTGCCAGGCTGATAAGAATAATTATCCAGGTCCCGCCCCCATACTCTCCCGGTAAAATACGGTAA
>VGGM01000101.1 GCA_016868515.1 Bacteroidota bacterium
AACCCGCAACCCGCAACCCGCAACCCAGGCCTCCCTATTCGACACTCCCGCTGCAGGCGAGGTCTACATACCTCAGAATATCAACAATATAAAAAACACCCCGCACGACTACCGTCACGCAGACACACCCGATGAAATAAAGGCCCTCGCTGCTACGCTGATCAGCCTGCCTGCATTCTGTTTCGACACCGAAACAACCGATATCAATCCGCTGGAATCTGAACTCGTGGCAATAGCATTCTCATGGGAGAAGGGCAGGGGATGGCTTGTAAGTTTCGACGGAAGGAAGGATGATGTTGGCCGGAAACTCGAAATCCTGAGGCCGGTATTCGCATCGGAGTCGATCATGAAAGTCGGTCATAACCTGAAATTCGATATTCAGGTTCTTGGCAATTATGGTTTAGAGGTAAATGGCCCCCTTTTCGATACCATGATAGCTCATTACCTGCTGGAACCAGATATGCGGCACAAGATGGACTTTCTGGCCGAGTCATACCTCGGATACAGACCTGTGCCTATTGAATCACTGATCGGAAGCAAAGGTTCAGGTCAGAAGACTATGAGATCTGTGCCTCTGAACGATATAATTGAATATGCCGTTGAGGATGCCGATGTTACCTGGCAGCTCTACAGGCTGTTTGAACCGAAGCTTGATAGTGAAAACTTAATCACACTTGCCCGCGAAATTGAAATGCCGCTTATTCCCGTGCTTGCCGGTATGGAGCGAAAGGGAATCCGGCTTAATAAGGATGACCTGAAAAACTATGCTGCTCAGCTCAGGGAAGATATTATTCAGCTTGAGAAAGAGATATACCGGCTTGCCGGTTCTGAATTCAATATCTCTTCACCAAAGCAATTGGGCGACATTCTTTTCCTTAGACTAAAACTCGACAACGAGGCGCGCAAAACCAAAACAGGGCAATTCAGTACCAACGAGGAGATCCTTCAGAGACTTGCACACAGGCACCCCATAGTCGACAAGGTGCTCGAATACCGCGGTTTTACCAAATTGCTTTCAACCTACGTTGATTCCCTGCCGGCGCTCATTAATCAGCGTACCGGGCGCGTACACACATCATTCAACCAGGCTGTCGCATCAACGGGCAGGCTGAGCAGCAACAACCCCAACATGCAGAACATTCCTGTCCGCGATGAGGCAGGCCGCGAAATAAGAAAGGCTTTTGTGCCGGCCGACGGATTCATTTACCTTTCGGCCGACTATTCACAGATAGAGCTCAGACTTATGGCTCACCTTAGCGGCGACAGCGCCATGATTGCCGATTTTGAATCGGGTAACGACATTCACGCCGCCACCGCATCGAAAATATTCAATGTACCCATTGACCAGGTTACCCGCGAAATGAGGGCCAGGGCCAAAACTGCCAACTTCGGAATCATTTACGGCATTTCGTCATTCGGTCTTTCCGAGAGGCTTACAATCGGCAGGAAGGAGGCCAAAGAGCTTATTGACGGCTACTTTGCCTCCTATCCGGGTGTGAAGGTTTATATGGATAGTTGTATCAGGAACGCCAGGGAGAAGGGATATGTGACAACAATGTTCGGCCGCCGCCGCTACCTCGCCGATATCAATTCAAGGAACCAGGTGGTGCGGGGAAATGCCGAGAGGAACGCCATCAACGCCCCTATCCAGGGTACCGCAGCCGATATCATAAAGGTGGCCATGATACGGATTCACCGAAGGTTGAGGGAGGAGTTCCCGTCGGCATTTATGATACTGCAGGTACACGATGAACTTATCTTCGAGGTAAGACCGTCGGAGGCCGACAGACTGCGTACGATGGTAACCGAAGAGATGGCAGGCGCAGCATCGCTTAAGGTGAAAATGGTAATCGACTCAGGAACAGGAACAAACTGGCTGGAGGCGCATTAATAAAATGGCGTAGGGGACATAGGAGACGTAGGAGACGTAAGGGGCGTATAAGGGGTTGCTTGTTTTGGGTTTCGGTCGCCGGACGCCGGTCGCCGGCTGCCGGTCGCCGGACGCCTTCTTCCGGATAATGATTAACTTTACAGCGTAAATGGAAATGAGATGTCAGTAAGAGTATTATTCTTCGGTTTTCTGGCCGAGAGGGCCGGGGCACCGGAAAAGAGATATGAGGCAGTTACCGATACCAATGCCCTCGAAGCGATGGTTGCAGGGGAGATTGAGGGTCTGCAGGAGTACAGCTATATTGTTTCCGTAAACAGGCAGGCCATAAGGGGAAACACACCGCTGAATGACGGCGATGAGGTTGCTTTCCTTCCTCCTTTTGCCGGAGGTTGAATTTCCATGACAGTGCTGCTATGTCGAGAGAGAGATATCTTGTTCAGGGTGCGGTGACCCACGCCATGATAGGCGAAACGGTCGGCGCCGATGCCACGGGTGATACTGCAGGAGCAATATCGGTTTTTGCCGGACAGGTCAGGGCCGATGTGTTTGATGGCAGAACAGTTGCGGCAATCGAATACTCATCATATGAGGCAATGCTGAAAGAAGCCGTAGCCGGAATAAGGGAGGTAATCTTCAATGCCTTCAGTGATGTAAAAACAGTGACCATAATTCATTCAACCGGAGTGGTCAAAGCGGGTGAAATATCGCTGCTGGTGGTGGTTACTGCAGGTCACCGCGATCAGGCAATGAGGGCATGTACCCACACCGTCGAACTTGTTAAGGAAAAACTGCCTGTCTGGAAAAAAGAGATTTTTGAGGACGAAAGCCACCGCTGGGTATAGAAGCGGCTTCACTTCACCGGGGTCAGAATCTGATTGTACCGCGTGCGGTTGTTGAGCAGTTCAACCGCCTTCAGCACTGTTGAGTCTTTCTTTGCTGCGTTTTCAATGGCTCCCTCCTGATAATAGTAACGTTCGGTTATCTCATCTTCAAGAAGCTCGGATATCTCCTCTCTGAAAAGCTCAAGATCTTTGTCAAGATTGACAGCCAGCTTCGATTGCAGCTCGCTGAACTCCTTTTCGTACAGATCGTAGTATTTCTCACGGCGGGCGGTGCTGATAAGTGTTGAAAGCTGGGATGATGTTGCTGTTTTGTAGGTAAAATGTCTCTCCTTCAGAAAGTTCCTGAAGTCGTTATATACCTTTTCTGTTATGACTATATCCGAAGGAGATGTAGCCGGAGGGTTGGAGTAGTAGTACCTGGTTGCAAAGTCGAAAATATGGTTGTATACATAAAGCTCGCTGGCCACCTGGCTGAGCGTGGGAGGTATCACTTCAATATCGGGCAGTATGCCCCCGCCATCCCGTACAACCCGCCCGTTGCGGGTTTTGAACTCACTTATAAGTGAATCGGGTATAAACCCCACGCTGCCATCTTCATTACGATGGGTAAAGTCGAGTGCCTGTATACACCGTCCGCTGGGAATGTAGTACTTAGCCGTTGTTACTTTAAGCTGTGCATTATAACTGAGAGGCCGGGTTATCTGAACGAGTCCCTTGCCGAAGCTTCGCTGTCCCATAACCACTCCGCGGTCGAGATCCTGAATTGCTCCGGCAACTATTTCCGCTGCCGAGGCTGAACCCCTGTTTATCAGCACCACAAGGGGTATATTCTCATCTGTCGCCTGCCTGGTTGTCTTGTAGGTGGCATCAAACTGTTTCACCTTTCCCTTTGTATAGACCACTTCGCTCCCGGCTCCGACGAATATGTTGACAATGTCGGCTGCCTCATTGATAAGTCCTCCCGGGTTACCCCTTAGATCGAGCACCAGTTGGGTAAGGTTGTGTTTTTCCTTCAGGTCGAGGAAGGCTGCCTTTACATCCTGGTTACAATTCTGCGTGAAACTGGTGAACCTGATATAGCCGGTATTTTCATTGAGCATCCCATACCACGGTACAGGTGCTACCGCCACCCGCTCCCGCTTAACGGGTACCATGAGTTCATTTCCGTTTCGTTCGATCGTTACATTAATTGTAGTGCCGGGATCTCCCTTTAGGTTGTCACTTACCTTATCAACGGGCAACCCTTTCAGCGATTTTTCATCAACCATCTTCAGAATATCCCCGGGCCTGATTCCTGAAATATCGGCCGGGAATCCCTTGTAAACCTGAGTTATAACCGTATAATCCCCCGCGTTCCTGACCAGAGCGCCAATACCACCGTACTTGCCTGTAGTCATAAAGGCGATGTCATCAACCTCCTCTTCAGCGTAAAAAACGGTATATGGATCGAGTGTCTGCAGCATTGAGTTAATGCCGGTTCTTACAATTTTGTCAGGATCAACCTCATCAACATAGAAACTATTGAGTTCCCTGAAAAGAGAAAAGAACATATCGAGGTTTCTGGCTATCCTGAAGTCACGCGACTGATCCTGTGGCAGGAAACCGGTAACAAGCATCATGATAACCGTTACGAGCATTATTACACTATAGCGGGCAGACTTTGTCATAACCTGGAATTATTTGGAGATTAATATGCGAAAATAAGATTATCTGTAACCCCGGACATTAACCATGAGTATTTTTAAATGAACTTTAACATGGATCAGATGCCTGAACAGCCTTTTCAGAGAGCTTTCCGAGAGCAGTGATAACACCTTTTTCGATTTCGGCATAACCGACTACCTCCTTTTCGGTATACTGAAACATGAAAACCAGTTTTATCCCGGCTCTTGAAATATCTGAATAGAATGAATCCTTGTTCTTCCTGTAGGCTTCCTTGATTCGTCGCCTTATAATGTTGCGGGTAACAGCCTTCCTGAAATTGCGGCTGGAAACGGCAGGAGTCATCTGTGCCGGATATGGCTGCTGACGGTCTGTTTTCAGCCAGACCACCCTGAAAGGATAGCAGAAAAATGATTTTCCGGTTCCGAAAAGCTCCTCAATAATTTTACGGCTGCATAACCGCTCCGGTTTTTTGAAAGTCTGGGGCATGATCAGGTAGCCCGGCAGCCCGGCCTATTTATTGTTGTTCTTTCCGTACTCTTTAAGAAAATTCTCAAGAGCCATGGTCATTGAAGGAGCCTCCGGGTTAGGTGCATTAATGTCGAGCCTGAATCCCTCCTTAACAACTGCTTCTGCTGTTGTCGGCCCGAAGGCACCAATCTTTATCTCTCCCTGCTCGAATGAAGGAAAGTTTTCCTTAAGCGACTTTATACCGGCCGGACTGAAAAAAAGGAGTATATCGTAGTCAAAATCCCTGACACTCGAAAAATCACTGCTGATGGTTTTGAACATAACACCAACGGAGAACTTAATGTTGTTCTTCTTCAGCAACTCGGGAATCTCAGCCTTGTGGGGAATGGAGAGCGGAACAAAAAAGTTCTCTTCCTTGTGCTTCAGTATGACATCAATAAGATCCTGGAAAAGAGATTTACCATGGAAAATTTTCCGCTTCCTGTAAACAATATATTTCTGGAGATAAAATGCAACATTCTCGGTAATGCAGAAATACTTCATTGTATCAGGAACTACTATCCGCATTTCGTTGCATATCCTGAAATAGTGGTCAATAGCAGTCTTACAGGTGAAGACTACGGCCGTGAAATCAGCAAGGTTGATTTTCTGCTGCCTGAAGTCCTTAGAGTTTATGCCCTCAACCTGGATAAAAGGCTTGAAATCAATTTTCAGGTTGTACTTCCTGGCCAGCTCATAATAGGGGGACTTCGGGTTTGTTGGCTCAGGTTGCGACACTAACACCTTCTTTATCTTCAAGAGAAAACAGATTATGTTCGACCTTCAAATACCTCTTGCGGAGCGATTCTGTCAGGATGATAAAACCTTGATAAGTATGGCCCCCGGCAGAATTTCCAGCGCACAAAGGTACAAAATGAAATAGAAAATCGAAACACCGCTCTGAAGAAAAATAACCAACAGCCTGATTATGCGGAATATAAACAGTAAAAGAATGATAATTATACCTGTCGTAATTAGCACTTCGTGCGGTAAGCCCGGAACATAGCTTACGGCTATGGAAACCGGAATTACAGATAACCCCAGGGCCCTGTACAAAATGTAGATGCTGTTAAGGTATTCGCTGAAGGCATCTTCACTCTCACTGAGGAAGCCGGTTGCCGCCGAGGTCACATGCCTTATTGCCACCAGTAATGATATTGCTGCAAGTATGATAAACCATATTTCGGGCCCCCGGGCATTAAAGGGAAATTCAGTACCGAAGTGTATAACGAAGAAATACAGAACTAGTGAAAGGCTCATGAACGACGCCAGGTTTGCAAGTGTCGATTGCCACCTGAATAATCCGTGATAATTCTCCTCCGGACTCCCTGATGCTCCGAAGGTAAGAAGCTTTGCAATGTCGGTAAAAATATGCCTTGAGTATGTCGCCACAAACGCATATATCAGC